>JAFSSV010000100.1 GCA_017450825.1 Synergistaceae bacterium | reverse complement strand
GACAACTTGTTGACAGGGGGGTTGTTCTCCAAGAGGGGCACGAAGTGGAGAGGGGGTTATTAAAAAAGCTTTAATAAGGCAACAAGAGCCAGAGAATATCTATTATAGGATTGAAAATTATATGGATTACTCCCGTTACAAGCAGAACTAATAAAATTATCATGCCGTAACGTTCAAGCCAGTAATAATATTCCATGTACTTCAAAGGCAAAAACGCTTCCAAGACCCGCGAACCGTCAAGCGGCGGTATAGGGATCAAATTAAACGCCGCTAAGCCCATGTTGATATATATCATTTGAACTAAGACGCAAAGCCCCGCCGGCCTGCTTGTCACTGCTACAACGTGCATTACGTACGCAATCTCGGCCGGACTCTTTATCCCGTACCAATAGACAAGAATAACCCTCAATAACAAAACACTAAGCACAGCTGTTAAAATATTTCCAGCTACTCCCGCAAGCGATACGATTATTAAATCCCTCCGAGGATGACGGAAATATCTTGAGTTTATCGGAACAGGCTTGGCCCAGCCAAAACCTACGAACAATAACATTAATGTTCCGATTAAATCAAAATGAGCAAAGGGATTCAGCGAGAGCCTCCCGCTCCTTTCAGCCGTTGGATCACCTACGAGCTTGGCCGCAAAGCCGTGACAAAACTCATGGAACGATAAGGCCCAGAGAAGCGCCGGGATAGTTAATAAAAGCTTCACCGGGTCTTGAAGCATTCGAGTCATTATTTAAAAAGTCCTCCTAATCCTTTAATTATTCCTTCTTTGATTTTTTCTTGATTCTCTTTGTTCTGCAAAGCGTCTTTGATGCCCTGCTTAATATCCGTCGTGCTTGGCCGGGCCTGTTGAGTCGCGTTGTTGTTCTGATTGTTCGAATTATTATTATTTTGCTGTCCGGACGGAATGACGCGCTGAAGCTGTTCTGTAAGAACTTCACGGGCTTTATTCTTTTCGGCGTTGTCATTATTGCCCTTGGGCAGGACAGACTCGACAGCTTTATTAATAATTTTCTCACTTATATTTTTATCAGCGCTTTGAGTCGAAGAAGCCGAAGGAGCCGCCGCCGCCTTCAAAGTCGACTCCCCAACTTTAAAAGCAGAGAACGAAGGCGAGTCAGCTTTGCCCGAAATCCTTAACGTAACGACTCTATAATCTCCTGTCGAACCGGATTGCTTGGCCCCCTGAAGGCCGCCCGTTAAAAACGCCTTCATCCCGTCCTCAAGACTCGAAGTGCCGCCGTTGAATAAAGCCTGCAAACCTCCAACGCTCCCGCCCTGCAAAGCATTTATTAACTGATAGTTAATGCTGCTTTCCGTCATGAAGTCAATCGTTACGTTAGGGCCGGTGAAATTTACAACGCCGTTGCGCGTGAGCTTGGCATATTTATATAACGGGTCATTCTTGACGGCATTGGCTATTGCTCCGGTGTTGATTAATAATTTTCCGGTCTGAAGAGTCAACGGCGCATTAACGCTCGCGTATCTTATCCCGTTGGTCTTGTGAAGTTTAGTGACAAGATCTAACCATTTGAAGCCCGTGATAGCTCCTTCTCCCATTGAGAAATTTCCAGAGCCTGAATAACTTGCTCCGCTGTCCTTTACATTTCCGTTAAGCTTGAAAGTAAGCTTGCCCGTCCCTGAAATTTTTCCTTCAAGTTTCCCAGCAACGTCCTGAATTAAGGCGTTCACATCTACACCGCTGGCCTCAAGATTATCGCTGAACTTCATGTTCTTAATATCAAAGTTGAAATTATTTTTTGCTTCGCCTCCGTATAAATTCGCCTTGCCTCCGTTGGACGTGAAATTATTTCCGGAATAAGCAAGCGGCAAATTTATATTGCTCAAGGACAGGCCAAAAGCTTTCACAGCCTTTGAATTCAAAGCGCCGTTGCCCGAAATATTTTTGTCAGTAGCAGTGAGATTAAAATTAAATCCAGCCGTGCCCGTCAAATTTCCCTTGAGGCCCTCAAAATCTTTCAAGAGCCTTTCAAGATTTATATTCGCGCCGTTCAAGGCCATGCTCAATTTAAGAGAAGGAGTAAGCTGTAAGTTTCCAAGCGCTACAACTTCAGCGCCCTCGACTTCGGCCGTAACTTTATTGAATTTTATATTTTCAGCGTTGCCGGATAAATCAGCCTTCAAATTATTAAGCGCAAAGCCCGCGGCATTCAAGACAGGCACTCCGGCATTAAAAAATATTTCTGCGTTAGTGTTATTGCCTTTGATTTTTAGAGTCCCTGTGAGTTCGCCTTTCAAGTCAACCCCGGCCGAAGAAGCAAGCGAAGCAAGAGCTAACTTATTAAAATTAAAATTGAAGTTCAAAGGACTCTTGCCGGAAGCGCTGGCCGTCCCTGAGCCTGTAATACTTCCTGCTCCGCTTGAAGCCGTAAAGTTTTGAAGAGCGATTGAGTCGCCGTTCTTATTAATAAAAGATTTTATATTTGAGAACGTCACGCCGCTTGCCGTTATGCTTTTAGCCGAAGCGTTGATATTTATTTTTTCAAGCTTGGCAAGGTCGCCGCCAACGGCCGTAGTAAGTTCTATGTCACGGGCGTGAAGAATATCAAGAGCCTGTAGATTTTGCGACGAGGCCAAGAGATTTATAGAAGGTTTTTTGACAGTGCCCTGAATTTTTACTCCGGCGTTGACCGTTCCTTTTAAATTATATTGATCAATATCGGGAACGTAATTTTTCAAGGCCGCAGGAGTCATAGCGATAGTAGCATTGAGATTCAAACTAGGATTATTTGAAGGCAAAGGCCCGACTGTGCCGTTTAAATTTATCGGCATTCCGTTGAGAGTCCCCGTAGTCTTTGTAAGTCTTAGAGTTTTATTAGAGAAATTGAAATTCACAACGGGCTTGGAAATTTTCTGCTGCCAGCCTGAGAACTCCGGGCTTTCAAGTGAGCCGGATATAACCGGATCAGTAACGCTCCCTTTTAAAGCTACAGAAGCCGTGATATTTCCGGCAAGTTTATATTCAGAAGAGTCCGGGATAAATTTTTCAACGCGTTTAATATCAAGCCCGGCGATCTTGGCCGTGAGATTCATTTTGGGATTGACTAAGAGCGACGCTATAGAGCCTTGTAAATATCCGTTAGCGTTTTCAAAATTAAATTTCCCGTCAACGCGGGCTGTGTCACTGTTAGCCAGTTTCATTTGAGCCTTGATATTCGACAGCGCGTAACCGTTGTAAGCTATGCGGGGTGCTGTGAAATTTACAAGGCCGTTTAATTTATTTACAGGGCCGTGAATGTTGGCGTTGAACAAAGCAACTTTGCCCGATAAGCCTTTAAGTTCTTCGAGTTTTAAAGCTTTATCAAGATCGCCGAGATTGGTTTCGCTCCCGTCAAGTTTAATCATTACCGAAGGAACTTGGCCCGGCCGTGTTGCTACGGCGATATTTCCCTGCACGGGAATATTTAACGCGTTAGCTTGAATGTTATTGACTTCAAGTCTGTAATCAGAATAAGAAATATTTGCGCTGACTCTTTCTACAGGGAAGCTGTAAATTTTTTCGCCTTTGAAATTAAATTCCGCTGAAAGTTCTGGATCGCTGATTGTCCCGGATAGTTCGGCGTTAAGATTCGCTATGCCTTCAAATTCTTCGGGCTTTAAAAGTTCAGGATAAAGAGCAGTTAATTCTTTCAAGTTTAAATTCTCTGCTGTCGCGTGAAGGTCAAAGGCTTCACCGTTCAAGCCGCCTGTCGCGATAATTTTTCCCGAACCTAAGTTAATTTCAGATCTGTTTATCGAAGTTAGCCCGGAATTTTCGTCAAGGTCAACCGTACCGTTCAACGTAACGCCGTTCGCTGTCGCGTCAAGTTTAATATCAAACTTTGCCAAGTTCGCGTCAAGCTCTTTAATTTCAAGCGTCCCGAAGTCTGAAAAAATTTTGCTGTCGGTTATCAATAATTTATCAATCGGGACTTCGGGGACTGAAAAAATTCCAAGCTCACCTTCAGCAGCGAAGGCAGGAGCAATTAACAACGGGGGGTTAAGCTGTCGCCTTCCCATGAAGTTAGAGTCATTATCCGAAATTTTTTCAACGAGGCTGATAATCTGTTCGACGTTGGCTTCCATTCCTCCGGCTAAAATTTCAGCAAGTCTTACTTGTCCGGTTAAGAGCGCGAGGAAATTCGCCCGGGCCGAAACAAATCTAGCCGATAAAATTTTTCGCGGAATATCTTTATGTAAGATTTCAAGATTATTAAGGGTATAGCCTCTTATCGGGTTGCCCGTCATGCTGTCGGCCTTCAAAAAAATCTCGTAGTGTTCACTCAAATATTTTTGGGCGAAGTCAAGGGCAAGATCGCCGCCAATATCAGAGAACGAAAAGATAACAAGAAAACTCAAAAGCACCAGCACGACTCCGCAAAAAATTTTTAAGCCGCGGGGAAAATTTTTTCCTGTCTTAGGAGGATTATTATTTACTGGAGGCCTTCGGAGTCTTCGTCTTTGTCTTGGAAATAAAATATCTTCAACTTCAAGTTCACGTGGCAAGAAAATCCACTCCTTTTTTATTAGCTTAGTATCATAATATTTTTAAGTAAGAATAATTATAGCGAAAATCTATTAGAATTATTTAATTGCTTTTTAAAATAACTCACTCGCTACAAGCTAGACCTCTTGAAAAGCAACCCCCACCACCGCAAGCGGTTCCCCTCCCCCGAGGGAGGCTAAAAATTTTTTTACATAAAAGCCTCCCCTTGGGGAGGTGGCCTGAAAGGCCGGAGGGGGTTGTTGTAAGGAATTCCCCCGCCGCAAGCGGCCCTCCCCCCTTAAAAGGGGGGCTTATTGGGGAGGTGCCGACTGAAAGGAGGCCGGAGGGGTTGCTTTTCAAAAAAATTTTTTTAATAACCCCCTCGCCAGCGAGCTGGCCCTCTCCCCCTTAACAGGGGGCGCAAGGGAGTCCTTCTAACCGTCTAAGTATTTTCTGTAATGAGTGGTATATAATTTAAGAAAATTTTTTTGGAGAAGTGAATTCATTTTGCGATTTATCGGCGCGCTTATAAAATATTTTATATATCTTTGTTTAATTTTTATTACCGCAGGGGCCGGGTTGTTTTGGTTTGATACCGGCTCTTGGCTTGTGCTGCCTTTGGCACAAAGGGCAGGAAATTTTTTTCTCGCTCCGTATAACTTAAAACTTGAAATAGAAAATATCAACGGCTCAATCCGTCAAGGCTATTCGGTCGAAGGTCTTAAATTAATTTCAAGCGACAGCAACGAAGGCGAAGGAGAAAATTTATTGACACTTGATTATTTTTCAGTGTCGCCCGATTGGGATCTCGTACTTTCCGGAATGGACGGCTTGCCTTTTATAAAAAATATTTTGATTGAAGGCGTAAGCTCCGACCTTGATAAGACTCTTGCACTCGTAGACAAGTTCGCAACGACCGAAGATACAAGCAAAGACTCAACGCCTCTTGAAATAAAATTACAACCGTTTAACCTTTCAGCTAAGAATATAAATTACGCGACACCTTACGCAAATTTAGAGCTTCATTCTTTAGGACTTCATGAGTCTGGGGAGCTATCGTTCGATTCAAAAATTATTTCACGCGATAACGTCCTTCCCGTTAAATATATCTCTCAAGTAAAATTTGACTCGCTGGAAATAATTTCTTCGGATTTATTTATAGGCGCTAAGAGTCGGGGTGCATTGACGGCCTCGCTGACTCCTTTGAAGGCCCGCGTAGATTTAACGGCGCTTTCACTCGAAGAGCTTTTAAAATTTGCTCCGCCTCTTGATATAAAAGCTTCAGGAAGAATTGACGGCCGAGTCATAGCCGAAGAAGACTCCGACGGAAATATCACAGCACGGGGAGTCGTTTCAATGCCGCGCGCTGAAGTTATGGAAGTGCCGTTTAATTTCCGCTTGCCTTTTGACTGGAACGGAAAAAATTTCTTGACGCTCAAAGATGTAAAGCTCAACACAAAGGCTGCAGGATTAAATTTAAACGCTTCAGCCGATGTTGAAAGATTAAAGATCAAAGCCGAAGGCCAAGCACAAAATATTTCACTCTCTGAGATTGGCAGGATGTTCGCGCCGGAATATAACCTTCAAGGCGAAAAAGGTTACGTAAATTTTTCTGTTGATACGTTATTAAGCGGCGATGTTCTTTCAAACACTGTCGCTAATATTGACGCTGAAGCCCCTTCGATTTCTGCTATGGGCATGAAGATTATCGACTCTCTTTCGGCTCATATTGCTTTGAATAAAAAGCAGGCCCCTAAAATTTCTTTGGGAGGTCTAGTCTTCGGCGGAAAATTATTTGCCCGCGGCCAAGCTGCTCAAGACAATCAGGGCAATATGAAACCCGAAGCGGTTATCTCACTCGTTAATCTTGACGTTCCGACGCTGATAAGAACTTTCCCGGCCCTCGCCTCGTCAATTAAAAGACCGTCCGGAAAAATTACAATCTCTACAACCATAGCTGATAATCTTGACGTTAAAGGCAAGCTTACTTCTAACAGGCTTACGGCCAACGGCATAACGCTTTCAAATATCCTTGCGAATTTCTTTTACAGCGTGAATAAAAATTCAGCGGAGCTTGAAAATTTTTCTGCTCTTCTTGGCAAGGGAACTATCAGCGCGACAGCCAACGCAGATTTAAATACAAGCCTGTTCAATTTCAACGCCGCCGCAAAAAATATCAGCCTCCAAAATATTCCGGAGCTTAAAGACGTTGCGGGATCCTATAATCTTGACGCTGAAGCCTCCGGAAATTTCAGCGACTTAAACACTATTAAAGCCAATGCCGTTTTGAATGCCCGTAATGTCGGCTATGCCGGAACGCCCGTTGGTTATATTTATGCGCCTGTGAGCTTAGCTAATAATATTTTGAAAATCTCAAAGGCTACGCTTGCTCTTCACGGCGGAAGCCTTGGCCTTGACGGAAGCGTAAATATTAACAACCCTAACAACCCGGCTATAGATCTTACAGCTTCAACTCAGGGAATAAATTTAAAAGACATTCTCGAAGCTTACAAGCTTCAAGATAAATCAATGCCCGTCACAGGAAATCTCAAAGCCCTTGTGCGTGTCAAAGGGCCTTTGAAGTCCGCGTCAGTTTACGCTTACACCCGGGCGTATAACGTCAAAGTCGGATCGCTTGTCGATGTGCCTTATGCTTTGATAGAAGGCCGCGGCAATACAAAGAAAGTTACGCTCAGCACATTCGACGCAAAAATCAACGGCTCTAATATCAAAGGCAACGGAGCTTTTAATTTTGATCAAAAGAATTTTGCGAATAGCTCAATAGGAGTCTATACGACCATAAGGCACTTAGATTTAAAGCCAATTTTAAAGGCCGCAATGGGGAGCGCTCCTGTTACTGGAGTCGTTGACGCTAATTTAAAACTCGTAGGAACAATAGCACAACCGGAACTTCAGTTGAATCTCCTGTCGCCGATTTATTACGGGGCCTCAAAGATTGAGGATATTGCCGTAAGCTTGAGATCTCCCGAAGCTAATCACTTCGCAATTAATACAAAGGCCAAGCTAGAAAATTTCAAGCCCGAAGCTGACATAGATTTAAAGCAGCAGGGGAATTTATGGGTTTACAACGTCACCACGAAGCCTCTTGACCTTGCAAGCGCTATTGAGTCACAGGCTCCGGCCGCCGCTGGTATCGTTAAGGGCAGCGCAGTTTTGAGCGTCAAGGGAAGCACAAAAGAAAATTCTCCGATTAATTTAAAAGCTACGGCTCACAAAATCACGATACTTGACAAGATTGTTATCAGCGATATTAATCTCCCCGTTGTCTTCTCGCCGGCCAAGAATAAAGTAGAAATGAAAAAAGCCTTTGCCCGACTCAGCGACGGCGATATAAATTTAAATGCCGATGTAGATCTCACTAAAACAACTTGGGAAGGAAAATTAAACGTAGCTCATTTAGATTTTGGAAAGTTGGCCGGGGAATTTTTGCCCGAAGGCGAATTAGCCGGTAAAGTTAACTCTGAAGTCGTCATGAAGGGACGCTACGGAGTCATGCCGACGAGCTTCGCTAACGGAAGCTTCACAACCACTCCGGGCTATTTGCATAAAATGAAACTCATAGACTCTGTATCTCCTACGAAAAAAATAAGCTTCGAAAAAATCAGCGGTACTTTCTTCTGGAACGGGAGCGATCTGTTCCTTAATCCCGGCACCGGAGCAAGAGCTGATAATAACGAACCGCTTTACAGATATTTTCACATCAGCGGCCCGCTTGGGATCCCCGGTAAAGGCTTAAAGCTTGTTTGTGAAGGACGCTTCGATTTAAAAATCCTTGACCGTTTGCTCGGAGCTATGAAGGGAGTCTTTCAGTACATGACCGGCGGCCTTGCTAAAAACGTTTTAAGGGATGCGGCGGGGCGTGTGCTTGGAGTCAAGCGCAAGGATTTTCAGAACGTTTCGTTTACTATTGCGAATAATTGGGATGAGCTTCGGCTTTTGAACTTAACGATCACTAAGCCTATCGAAGACTTCCTGCCGATAGATATTCTTAACAAAGATCAAGAGAAGCAAAAAGAAACGACTCAATTTACTTTGCAGCTCAAGATACCGACAGGCCAAGGTGATAAAAGCGCCGAAGAAGAATCAACAAGCGATCAGATTAAACAACAGATCATTGATAATTTATTCAAATTTAATTTTTAAATTCTCATTGCGTGATAGAATTATTCAGCAATATTTTAAGAATAAGAAAGAAGGAAGATTTAAATCATGAAAAAATTTTTCTTGTTAGTTTTTATGACTGCGTTGCTGCTTGGCTTGTGCTTTGAAGTAAACGCTGAAGAGAAAGCTAAAAATTCAAACTTTAAAGTCGGTCTTCTTGCAAAGCTTAACATAAACCAGGATGAATACCAAAAGGCATTTGAAGAAGTCCACCAGTGGACACTCTCACATGGAGCGCCTCACGAACAAGTACAATATATTTTTTTCGATAACTTGATTTCGTTAATCATGGCTCTGAAGCGCGGAGATCTTGATGAAATTTATTTGCCTGAACCTGTAGCGCGTTATGTTCTTGAAACAACAACCGGCTATAAAGACACATGCGTAACAAGAACAAAGCCTATTCTTTTTGTCATGGGTTTTCTGAAACAAAACAATGACGTTTTACGCAACGAAGTTAATCAAGCCCTGGCGACTATCAAACAAAACGGAAGATTAGCGAAAATCATAGAAGACACGTTAGAACAGCCGTCCATTGTCCCGACATCTCAAGCGGAATTTAAAAATTTTCCCGGTGCAAGGACGCTTAAAGTAGCAGTTACAGGAGATATTCCGCCAATTGATTATGTTTCTGCTGAAGGGAAGCCCGCGGGTTTTAACACAGAACTTATTGCTGCAATCGCCGAAGTAATGAAAGTCAACATAGAATTTATTACGATTGACTCAAGTGCAAGAAGTGCCGCGCTTGCCTCAAAAAGAGCTGATATAGTTTTCTGGTATCAGTCTTATGACAACACAAGCAAGCAGTTCGATATTCCAGATAATATAATGACTTCTTATTCTTATTACGACGTTGACAAAATAATTCATTTAGTCCGAGAATAAAAAATTCCCCCTTGTAACAGGGGGAATTTTTTTTAACTCTATTTTTTTAAATAACCCCCACCGCAGCAAAGCCTCCCCTTTGGGAGGTGGTGAGCAAAGCGAACCGGAGGGGGTTGTCTTTAAAAAGAAAGATTTTTTTTAACTAACCCCCACCACCGCAAGCGGTTCCCCTCCCCCGAGGGAGGCTAGGATTCTTGTGACACAAAGCCTTCCCTTGGGCCGGACAAAAAGGTGCCCAAAGGTCGGAGGGGGTTGTTATACTATATTATTTTCTGAAAAGATTTAATCTCAGCGCATTGCTGATAACACAGAAACTTGAAAGACTCATTGCCGCCGCTCCGAACATCGGATCAAGCTTCAAACCATACAGACCGGCCGCTAACGGAATCCCTATCACGTTATAAATAAACGCCCAAAATAAATTTTCATGAATATTTCTAAGTGTTGCCCGACTCAACTTCACAGCCGCCGCAACGTCACTCAAAGAACTTTTCATTAAAACAACGTCCGCTGCGTCAATAGCTACATCAGTTCCAGCGCCGATAGCTATGCCTACATCAGCACGGGTAAGCGCAGGAGCGTCATTAATTCCGTCGCCGACCATTGCGGTTTTGCCTTGAGCTTGAAGAGTCTTGATAACATTTTCTTTTCCGTCCGGCAAGACTCCGGCGATAACCTCATCGACTCCGGCTTGAGTGCCTATTGCCCGGGCTGTCCGTTCGTTGTCGCCCGTGAGCATGACGACTCTAACTCCTAATTTTTTTAGCTCGGCGATAGCTTCCTTGCTGTCAGATTTAATTACGTCGGCTACGGCGATAACTCCCAAAACTTTTTCTCCCTTGGTAAACAACAACGGGGTCTTGCCCTGTTCGGCAAGCTCTTGGGCTTTAGCTTTAATCTTTTCGTTGACGCTGAAATTTTCGCTTATGAATTTCAAACTTCCGGCCGCAAGATTTATTTCTCCTTCGGTCAAGATTCCTTTCAAACCGTTGCCGGTAAGAGACTCAAAATTTTTTATCTCAAACGGCTGAATTTTTTTAGCTTCTGCAAATTTCACGATAGCTTTAGCCAGCGGGTGTTCGCTCTTGGCTTCAAGGGAAGAGGCAAGGGAGATTAATTCTTCGGGGCTAAAATTTTCTGCCGGAATTAAATCCGTGACTTCCGGAGTGCCGGCGGTTATAGTTCCGGTTTTGTCAAGCGCGGCGATTTTTATTTTGCCTGTCTCTTCAAGAGAAACAGCGGTCTTGAATAAAATTCCGTTCTTAGCTCCGACTCCGTTGCCCACCATTACAGCTACGGGCGTAGCGAGTCCCAATGCACAAGGACAGCTTATAACAAGCACGGCTATTCCGTAAGACAAAGCTTCGCCGAGACTCTTCCCCGCAATCAACCAACCCGCGACAACTAATAAAGCTATCAGCATAACCGCCGGTACAAATACGCCGCAAACTTTATCAGCAGTTTTAGCTACAGGAGCTTTTGTTGCGGCCGCATCGCTCACCATTTTTATAATCTGTGAAAGGGTCGTATCCTGTCCAACGCGAGTCGCTTGGCATTTCAAATAACCCGATTGATTTATCGTTGCTGCAGAAACTGAATCGCCCGGAGCTTTGTCTACCGGGATACTTTCTCCGGTCAAAGCCGACTCGTTCACGGCGCTTGAGCCTTCGATTACTAAGCCATCAACCGGGATATTCTCTCCGCCTCTAACTATAAAAATATCTCCCGTCTTAACTTGTTCAACAGGAATAATAATCTCACGGTTATTTTTTAAGACGCAGGCATTTTTAGGAGCAAGCTTGATTAAACTTTTAAGAGCGTCAGTCGTTCGGCCTTTGGATTTTGCTTCGAGCATTTTTCCAACGGTTATAAGCGTCAAGATCATTCCGGCACTCTCAAAATAAAAATCCGAAGTTTTAAATTCGCTCCCCGGCGCTGTCATGTTCAACAAGACATAGACGCTCCACGCGAATGACACGCCCGAACCCATAGCAACAAGAGTATCCATGTTGGGCGCGAAATGAATCAGCGAGCCGAAGCCGGATATAAAAAATTTTTGATTGATTACCATTATTATTCCGGCCAGTAACATTTCAACAATGCCAAGCGCGACTCCGTTGCCTTCAAAAAATTTTCCGGGCGTTAAGCCGACCATATGTCCCATTGAAAAATAAATCAGCACGAATAAAAATCCTAAAGAAAAATATAACCGCCTCTTCAAAACCGGAGTCTCTTTATCAGCTAAGGGGTCTTCTTTAGAAAAAGAAGCTGGCGTGTGTAAAGCAACCCCCTCGCCAGCAAGCTGGCCCTCTCCCCCTTCACAGGGGGCGCTTTGTATTGTTGCTCCATAGCCTGCTTTTTCGACAGCGGCGATAATATTTTCAGTGCTGGCTGTCCCTTCGACTATCATTGAGTTAGTTAAGAGACTCACTGAACAGGACTCAACGCCTTCTAATTTTTTTACAACGCGTTCGACTCTTGCGCTGCAGGCAGCACAAGACATTCCGGTTACATTGAAATTTTTTTTCAAGATTTAATCTGTCCTTTGTGTGAAAATTTTTTTAGAATAACCCCTTTTTTTATAAATAATCCCCTCGCCACTTCGTGGCCCTCTCCCCCTTTTTTTAGAAATAACCCCCTCGCCAGCAAGCTGGCCCTCTCCCCCTTAACAGGGGGCGCAAGGATTTTTTCAAGATACTTTATTACCTTTACACTCTTGCCTCCCCTGAAAGGGGAGGTGGCCCAAAGGGCCGGAGGGGTTGTAGTTAAAAGAAAAGGGGAGGTGCTGAACGAAGTGAAGCGGAGGGGTTGAGTCTTAAAAAAAAATTTTTAATAATAATCCCCTCGCCAGTGGCCCTTAATACCTAATAAACCCCCAAGATTTTTCTACTTTGACAGCGGCGAGTCCTTCACTGAAAGAGCGCGCATCTTCGTACAACGGAGCTATAACCCAATCCCCCCGAACGTCAATATATCCCCAACGAGTATCAGCAGCAGCCGGAGCAAGCCCCTCGGAAAAATTTCCGAGATTGTTATAACGCCTAGGGATCGCAAATTTATTCGCAGGACTTATGAAGCCCCAGCCCCTGTAAGTCGTTCGCGTTCTAACAGGCGCAAGCCCGTCAATAAAATCTCCGGCCTCGTAATAAATATTCTTTATAAAGAGCTTGCCTTCTTTATTAATAAAGCCCCAGCGGCCGTTAAGATTAACAACGGCTATTCCCTCATGAAATTCTCCGGCTCGTAAAAATTTTGGTTCGATTACAAAATCTCCACGGATATTTATATAACCCCAATGCCCGTTAGAGTGCATTACGGGCGCAAGATCTTCCCGGAATGAGCCAGCCCTCAAAAACGTAGGAACTATTATGTAATTCCCCATGAGGTCAATATATCCCCAATGTCCTCCAGACTGGACAGCCGCGACTCCCTGTGAGAAAGGCAAGCCGTCATTAAAAAATCTTTCTGTTCTTTCGTCCGTGTCTTCGTCAACCGTAACGAAGGCCGGGTTGCCTCTTGTGTCAATATAATGATCCCCGACAAAAGCAAAACCTTCCGAAAAATCTCCGGCCTCAAACGCCCTGTGAACAATCGGAATCGCTCTGCGTCCAAGATAATCAATATAGCCCCACCGGACGCCTTGCTTGACGGCGGCGAGTCCCTCATGAAAATCTTTAGCCTGTTGATAAGCCGGAGCTATAGCAAACGCAGGAGGACGAGTCGCCGCTCCGTTCGCTATAGCTGCAAAAAATAAAAGCAGTACAAGAGATAAAAAAATTTTTTTCATGGCTTTAGCCT
>JAFSSV010000099.1 GCA_017450825.1 Synergistaceae bacterium | reverse complement strand
TAACCGAAAAGATTGACGGTGTTGATAAAAAATTATCGGCCCGTATTGACAGCGTCGAACAGAAATTAACTGAGAAGATTGACGGCGTTGATAAAAAATTATCGGCCCGCATTGACAGCGTCGAACAGAAATTAACCGAAAAAATTGACGGTATTGATAAAAAATTATCGGCCCGTATTGACAGCGTCGAACAGAAATTAACTGAGAAGATTGACGGCGTTGATAAAAAATTATCGGCCCGTATTGACGGCCTTGAGCAGAATTTATCAGCCCGTATTGACGGATTGGAAGCTCGCATGGCTGATTTTCATAATTATTTTTACTGGATAATAGTTCTTCTTGGAATAATTCTAGTTCTTCCAATGGTACAAAAATTTTTCCAGTGGCGCGAAGGCCGTAAAGAAACGAGCAAACAATCCCTTACAATTGAGGACGTTGAAAAAGTTTTCAAACGCCTCATGGAAGAACAATTAAAAAAGGAGCGTAACTATGGAATATAAACGATTCCCCCTTGGGGCATTATGGACAAACGGATATTTATTTTGGGACGATGTAACGCGTGAAGCATTTTTCATTGATCCCGGCGGAAAGACTAAAGCTCTTAAAAATTTTCTTGAGAAAAATAATTTAAAGCTTACTATGGTTTTATTGACGCATGGTCATATAGATCACATTGCCGGAATTCATGAGCTTGTGCCTTACGTTGGCGATAATATTTATATAGGCAAAAACGACGCGGAGTCCTTGCGTCACCCTTCCCGTTCTCTTCAGGATTTATTGGGCGTTGATTGCGACGGGCTGGAAAATTTTAAAGAACTTCAAGACGGACAAATTATAGACTTCCCCGGCTATAAAATAAAAGTCTTAGAAACTCCCGGTCATACTGAAGGAAGTGTCTGCTTCCTGATAACCGACAGGGACGGGCATAATATTTTAATCTCCGGCGATACTTTGTTCGCTCAGAGCGTAGGCCGTACGGATCTTGAAGGCGGCGACAGCTTGAAGCTTGAAAATTCTTTGCGGAGGCTTGCAGAATTTAATGACGGGCTGCACGTGTTGCCCGGGCATGGGCCGGATACAAGCATAGGCGAAGAGCGCGAGCTTAACCCTTACTGGCCAAATTAATTTTCAGGAGTGAGCGTTATGTTCAAATACTTTTCAGGAATGTTAGGGCTTGATGTTGGTATCGACTTGGGCTCGTCAAACGTAGTTGTCTATGTAAAAGATAAAGGAATTGTTTTGAGCGAGCCTTCCGCTATTGCTATGAAAAAACTTCCAAGAGGTGAAGGCTTTGAGATTATCGCTGTCGGTGAAAGCGCAAAGGCAATGTCCGGCAAAGTTCCCAACGGAATAGAAGCTATCTGGCCGCTTGAGGGCGGAGTGATTGCGAATTTCGATATGACTCAGGAATTAATACGCTATTGCTTGAAACGAGTCACGCCTAATAATTCTTTCATGGTGCAGCCCCGAGTCGTTATCTCAATTCCAGCCGAAGTAACTGAAGTCGAAAGAAAAGCCGTCATTGATGCAGCACTCGGAGCCGGAGCAAGCGAAGCATACATAGCCGAAGAACCTATAAGCGCCGCGCTTGGGGTTGGACTTCCGATTGATAAGCCCAACGGCTGTATGATTATCGACATTGGCGGCGGAACAAGCGAAGTAAGCGTAATTTCATTGGGCGGCGTTGTCGTTACAAGTTCGGTAAGAAATGCCGGCAAAGCTATGGACAACGCTATTATTAACATGGTACGCCAGCGTTACGCACTCTTAATCGGTGAAAGCACCGCCGAAGAAGTTAAGAATACTATAGGCTCCGCCCTCCCTATGGAAGAAGAATTAGAAATGAGCGTGAAGGGCCGCGATCTTTCTGTAGGATTGCCCAAGAGTGATAACGTTTCTTCGGTCGAAGTACGTGAAGCCCTTGAACCGATTTTGACTGAGATCGAAGACATGGTCAAAGTAGCTCTTGAAAAAATGCCGCCCGAACTTGCTAAAGACGTAGTCGACCGCGGAATAGTTTTAACCGGCGGCGTAGCTTTAATGCACGGCTTGGACGAAAGATTATCCAGGGCAATTAATACTCCGGTTATCGTAGCTGAAGAGCCTTTGTATTCTGTAGCGTTAGGTGTTGGAAAAATTCTTGATAACCTCGGCAGCATGAAGAAGCGCCTTATGTCCGTCGAACGTGGAACGCGTTAAAAAATGAATGGATAACAAACAAAATAATACCCGCGAATGGTTTCATGGTCTTACGGCTTTGATACTTGCTTTATTTTTGCTTGGCATAAGCTCCGGGCTTGGGGTTATGAAAAATATCGTAGACTTATGGGGAGCGGCGCTTGCTGTCCCTGAATATCCTGCTGTGATAATGCGGGAAATTTTTGTGGGCTGGCGCTTATGGTCGCGGGACAAAGATTTTTTAGACACTGAAGTAAAAAAATTGCGTGACGAGAACGCGTTGTTAAGGCGTGAGCTTGCCAGGCTTACGGGCGAAAAAATTTATTCAGACGATTTAAAATCAACAAGAGAAAAAAATTCACGTACCGCCCGAATAACTCTTCGAGCACCTCTTTCATGGTGGAACGAGATAAGAATCGACAAAGGCGAGTCGGATAACATAACGCAAGGTCTTCCGATTTTTTATGAAGGTTATTTAATCGGGCGTATCAGTTCAGTTTCTTTAATGTCATCATGGGCGGAGCTTATTACTTCGTCTTCTTTTATGATTCCTGCTGTGATCGAAGAAACCCGGGAGCTTGGAGTAGTAGCAGGTGACGGGAACGGATCAGTCTTTCTGCATTACATACCGGCCGGGCGCGGTGTCAAGTCGGGCATGAGAGTCAGTACGGCAATGATAGGCGAACAGCTTGCTCCCGGTCTTCCGATTGGAAAGATAGCCGGAGAATTTTCTTCAGCGTCTGAAGGCTACGCGACTTATAAAATACAACCGGGCGCGGAGCTTTCAAAATTTTACACGGTTAATTATTAAAAAATGTTCTTAGTAATTTTATGGCT
This sequence comes from Synergistaceae bacterium, assembly GCA_017450825.1. Taxonomy (GTDB): domain Bacteria; phylum Synergistota; class Synergistia; order Synergistales; family Aminobacteriaceae; genus JAFUXM01. Next base: position 1,366 of record JAFSSV010000099.1, on the reverse strand, counting down.
GCTTCAAGATTTCCTGACTGTCTTTGCCGGCGGAGGAATGCAAATACCCGGGCTGTTCATGCTTGGAATAATTTACAGGCTTATATGTAAAGACGATAGCGACGGGAGTCTGTGGGCAATCTGGAGCGCGTTTGCCGGGGGAATTCTTTGGGACTTGCGCTGGGTAGGGATTCCGGGATTTTTTACGCTTGGAAATGTTATAGTAGTAATGTTAGTTATTAAAGTATGGGGCTCGATACCTCCGCAAGGGCGAGTCTCCGGGACGGGGTTATTGATTTTTATTTTAATGGAAGTTTCGCAGCTTGTGCCGCCGTTGATTCCGATTATCATACTTGGAGGCGATACGGGCTGGACGTTCTTTTTTTTGCAGCAGATCTATTCGCTTCCGGCGATACTCTTAACACTTCGGGTCGTCCTGAAAAAATTAAAAGAGAAAGCGATTTAAAAAATCAAAATTAAAATAGAAACGAGGCTTATTCAAACATGAAAGAACTTGAAAAAAATTTAAGCGTTTTCCCGCTTGGAGAGAAGAACGAAGCATACGCAGAATATTTTGACGGCCAGAGTTATTTATCAGTCTTGTCGAAAGAGCAGGTATTTATAGCCAACGTTACGTTTGAGCCGGGCTGTCGGAATCACTGGCACATTCACCACGCAAGCAAGGGCGGCGGACAGATTTTAGTAGTAGTTGCGGGCCGGGGCTATTATCAGGAATGGGGCAAGCCTGCCCGTGAGTTGCACCCCGGCGACGTTGTGAACATTCCGCCTAACGTAAAGCACTGGCACGGAGCAGCGAAGGACTCATGGTTTCAGCATTTAGCCCTTGAAGTTGAGGGCCGTGATACTTCTAACGAATGGTGCGAGCCTGTAGCGGTTGAAGAGTATGAGAAGCTGAAATAAATTTTTTCTTGCCTGTTAAGAAAGATAACCCCCTCCGGTTCGCTTTGCTCACCACCTCCCTAAGGGGAGGCTTTGTGTAGCAGGAATCCTAGCCTCCCTCGGGGGAGGGGAACCGCTTGCGGTGGTGGGGGTTATTTCCCAAAAGGGGAAAGGGTTAGCTTGCGGCGGGGGGATTCCCGTCCCAAAAGGACAGCTAAGCGGCGTTGGGCTTCCTAAAACCCACCCCCTCCGGTTCGCGTTGCTTACCACCTCCCCAAGGGGAGGCTTTGTGTAGCAGGAATCCTAGCCTCCCTCGGGGGAGGGCCGCTTGCGGCGGGGGGATCCCTTACTCAAAAACCGTTTGCTGGCGAGGGAGTTATCTTAGAAAGAAGGTGTTCATTACCTTTTTGAAAATTTCTGTCGTCCCATGAACAAAATCGTTCCGGTATGATCGTCCATTATGAAATAAATAAATGGTCTTGTCGCG
>JAFSSV010000098.1 GCA_017450825.1 Synergistaceae bacterium | reverse complement strand
TCACGCGGATATTTTTGTCGCCCCGTGACGAGAAAAGCTTCATGAACGGCATGAGCGTTTTGTTAAGACAGGCGGAAAATTTTTCGCGCGGTTTAGTTGCGGCAAAAAATCTTATTTGTGTTGAAGGCAATAATTTTTTAGGCTTCGGGTCTTATGCCGGATATGATTACATTAAACCCGAAGTTATTGTGCCTAAGACTTAAAAAAAATTTTTTAACAATGCTTATTACAGTTGGAGCCTTTGACGGATTTCACAAAGGGCATGAAAAATTATTGGACGTTTGCAGACAGAACGCAGTAAATAATGATTGGGGAGTCGTTACGTTCTATCCTCACCCTTCAGAATTTATGGGTGTTATAGCTCACTCACTGTTTACTTTCAAAGAAAAAATTTTTATAAGCAGAAAGCTCGGCATTCCGAATATATTTTTTTTGAAGTTCGACGAGGCTTTGAAAAATTTAAGCCCGTTTGAATTTATTGACTTGCTTATAAAAAAATTTAACGTTACCGGTATCGTGGCCGGGAGCGATTTTCATTTCGGGCATGACCGGACGGGCGGAATAAAATATCTTAACGCCTTGGCCGCTAAGGACAAAATAAAATTTTTCCCGGTCGATTTATTTAATAAGGGCGTGTATTCAAGTTCTCTTGTCCGGAAAAAAATTCTTGAAGGCGACGTTGAGGGCGCTGAAAAAATTCTCGGCTATCATTGGTTCATTATCAGCGACGTTATTCACGGCCAAGCACGAGGCCGCAAACTGAATTTCCCAACGGCTAATATAAATCTTACGGGGCGGCTTGTTCCTTCGTATGGAGTCTATTCGACAGCAGTATTAATTAATAACAAATGGTACTGCGGCGCTTGCTCAATCGGCAATAATCCGACATTCGGCGACGTTAAAGAGACTCGCGCCGAAATTTTTATCACGGACTTTGAAGGCAATCTCTACGGCTCTGAACTGCTCGTGAAATTTCTTGGACGAGTCCGGGGCATAAAAACTTTTGAAAATCCCAACGCCCTTAAAGCTCAAATTTCACTCGATATTCAAACCTGTAAAGAAATTTTTAACCGGAGCAAAATATAAATCATGTTCATCGACACACACTGTCATATAAACTCACAAGAATTACGGCTGGACGCTTCGGGCATTATCACCCGGGCGCGTTCGGCAGGCGTTGCTAAAATGGTAATAATCGGCTGCGATTTTGAAGACAGCTGCGAGGCTGCGGGGCTTGCTCATGACTTCGGGCTTTATGCTTCAGTCGGCATTCACCCTCACGAGGCCAAGCGCTACGAGAAAATCCCCGAAGAATTTAATACGCTCGTTCAGCATGAAAGAGTCGTAGCAGTTGGAGAAATCGGACTCGATTATCATTATGACCATTCGCCAAGAGATATACAGAAAAAAATTTTTGATCTTCAATTAAGATTTGCCCGCGAGAAAAAAATGCCCGTTGTCCTTCACATTCGTGACGCAATGAACGAAGCTATGCCGATCTTGAGAAATTATTTTGATCTCAAGCTCCTCTTTCACTGTTACTCGGGCGGGCTGAAATTTTTAGACGAAGTCCTTGAGCTAAAGGGAATGTGTGCATTCGGAGGCGCGCTCACTTGGAAGGGCAAAGCCTTTGACGAATTGCGCGAGGTCTTCAAGAAAGTTCCAGCAGAAAATATTTTGCTTGAAACCGATAGCCCGTACATGACTCCCGTTCCGTTCAGGGGAAAATTAAACGAACCGGCTTACATAAAATATATTTACGAGGCCGCCGCAGAGATAAGAAATATAAAGCTTCAAGAGCTTGAAGAAATTATCGCGGACAACGCTAAAAGATTTTTTAATTTTTAATCGGAGTAAATAAAAATTGTTTGAATTCAAAGTCATAGCAGAATGTAAAACAACCGGCGCGCGGGCTGGAGAATTCGTTACGCCTCACGGGGTAATTAAGACTCCTGTCTTTATGCCCGTGGGGACTCTTGCAACCGTCAAGGCAATGTCACCGGCCGAGCTTAAAGAAATTAATTCTCAAATTATTTTAGGCAACACTTATCATTTATATTTGCGTCCGGGCAATGAAATAATTTCAAAGGCCGGAGGTCTTCATGAGTTCATGAACTGGGACGGGCCTATCTTGACAGACAGCGGAGGCTTCCAAGTTTTTTCATTGGCCAAGCTACAGAAAATTACAGATGAGAATGTCATGTGCCGTTCTCACATTGACGGCTCGCAGTTGATAATGTCGCCGGAATGGTCAATGGAGACTCAAAGAATTCTAGGCTCTGATATAGCTATGTGCTTCGATCAGTGCTGTGAGTTTCCGGCTACTCACGAGAAAGCAGAAGAGGCCGTCAAAAGAACAACACTATGGGCCAAGCGTTCAAGAAATTTTTTTCAAGCCAACAACGACTCAAACAAGCAAGCCCTTTTCGGAATCATTCAAGGCTCGGTCTATGAAGATTTAAGAAGGAGGAGCGCCGAAGAAATTTTAAGCCTTGACTTTCCCGGCTATGCTATCGGGGGCTTATCAGTCGGAGAGTCTCATGAGGCTATGTATCGTTCGCTTGACCTGCTGAATACTTTAATGCCCGTGAACAAACCGCGCTATTTAATGGGCGTTGGCTATCCGTTAAATATTGTCGAAGGCATTGCACGGGGAGTCGATATGTTCGATTGCGTTTTACCGACACGCAACGGAAGAAACGCTACTGTATTTATAAACTCCGGCCGGCTTAACATGCGCGGCAAGACTCACGCGGAAGATTTTTCGCCGCTTGATCCTGAATGCGATTGCTACGCCTGTAAAAATTTCACGCGGGCTTATCTGCGTCACTTGGCAATCACCGGAGAAATTTTAGGCGCAAGATTATTTTCCTGGCATAACCTTCGGTTTACTATTCGTATAGCCGAACGGGCAAGGGAAGCTATAATCGCAGGAACCTTCCCGGAATTTTTAAAAGAGTTCAAAGAAAAATTTCACGATGACTATCACAGCGACCCCGAATAAATGGAATCCAGAGCCGGAAATAATTTCATGTGCCGCTGAAATTATTAACGCCTCCGGCCTAGTTGCCTTTCCAACTGAAACAGTCTACGGACTCGGAGCTAACGCCTTAGACCCTGAAGCCGTGAAAAAAATTTACGAAGCCAAGGGCCGCCCTTCGGATAATCCTTTAATCCTTCATGTGTCGAATTATTCTCAAGTTGAAGAGCTTGTCTTTACGAATGAGCTTGCTGAAAAGTTAGCCGGAAATTTTTGGCCCGGGCCTTTAACGCTAGTGTTAAAAGCAAAAAATATTGTGCCTCTTGTTACAAGGGGAGGACTCGATACGGCTGCTCTTAGAATGCCCGATAACCCGATAGCCTTGGCCTTGATTGAAAAGGCCGGAAAGCCAATCGCCGCCCCTAGTGCCAATATCAGCGGCCGGCCAAGCCCTACGGATTTTGAAAGCGTCCTTCATGATATGTGCGGCCGTGTTGAAATGATCCTTGACGGCGGAGAACTTGAAATCGGAATTGAAAGCACCGTGATAGATATTACCAACCCGAAAAAAATTTTAATGCTCCGGCCCGGAGGAATGCCAAGAGAATTAATCGAAGAAGTTTTGAAAATGAAGCTTGACGTTCCCGACAGCTTGAGCGCTAAAAGATCTCCCGGGACTCGCTACAGGCATTACGCCCCGGAAATTCCCGTGATAATTTACAGAAGGGACTCGGATTTAAAAAATCTTGATTTAAAATCGGCTGGCTATGTTGGGACTCACGAGCCGGATTTTGAAACGCGCGAAAAAATTTTGTTCAGTGATTTAAAAAATTATGCGCGCGGACTCTTTGCTGCTTTCAGAAAATTTGAGCGCGAAAAATTTTCTTGCGTCGTAGCTGAATGGCCGGAGGAAAATTCCGGAATAAGCGAAGGACTCCGCGACAGAATCAAACGCAGCAGCGAAGATTAACATTAAGAATAAAAATTATAATGTACAATGTATAATGTATTTTAAAAAAAAGGAGATGTAAGGCTGAAAAAATGAGTTGGGTAGTTTTAGCACTGACTTTAGGTGCAGCGATTACTTCTATTATACATGGAGTCTTCATGCTGTTCGGATCTCTTTCAATAAGCGGCGGAGCAATCTTCGGAATCCCTGCCAATATGCTCGCAAGCCTGCCAATAATTTCTGCAATCTTCGCTCTTATAGGCGGGGTAATCGCCTTCAACGGGAGCAAGCTTGGCGCGATATTTATTCTCATTGCCGGCGGGCTTTGTGTTCCTTCAAAGGATACATGGCTGTACGGAGGAATTTATTTCTTTGCGTTCATGCTTTGTTTTTTTATCTCGAAGTCCAAGAAAAATAACGAGTATGAAGATATGTTCTACGATGAGGATGAAGAATACGGCTATGATGATCAGGAAGAGCCTGATTATTATTACACCGATGATCTGCCGCCCTCTAACAGACAGTTACATGAAAAATATTATGCAGCACCCCAGCAGGAAGAAGCACAGGAGCATTTTATTGAGGAGGACACACCCGAAAATAATTTGCGCCCGGTCGCCAATATTAATAACGAGCCGCCCAAGTTAAGGCGGAGAATGTCAAAATATTGTCCGGCTTGCGGCGCTGCTGTGTCACGTGAGTCCAGGTTCTGTCCAAAATGCGGCACGGCGCTTTCTGTCGTTGGCGATGATTTAATCGAAAAAGAAGAGCCGGCACCTCAAACAGAAAAGCTTGAACTTCAGGAACACCTAAGCGAAAATATTTCTCCTGTTGATCTTGAGAAAGAAAATAAAAACAACGAGCAAATTATTCACCCCGAACAAGAACAACCCCACGAAGAAAATAACCAATCTTCTCAAGTTCAAGCTCAAGAGATAGACGCTTCAGAAGTAATGCCTTTGAGAGTCGAACGCAACCCCGAGTTTGTAGAAGAGGCTGTTGACGATACAAATTTTAATATGAATGATGGTGAGGATATGAACAACCCAAATTATAGGCTGGTAAAACCTAGCCAGACCCCTTCCGGTACGAGGCAATCGCTTAATAATAATATTGAGCACGCGGCCTCATCGTATCAGGAATTTTCAAAGTACACACGCAAAGCAAAGAAGCGCAAGCGTTCCGCAGGAAGAAGAGTTCTTAGTATGCTTGTAATAGCCGCCGCGGTTGGAGGATCTTTATACTTCCTTCTCGGACTCCGCAAGCTCCCGCCCGGAGATCTCCCGCCCATAGCAAGAACAGAAGTTATCAAAGCTTCTTCAACAACAAACAACAACAGCGCAAGCCAAAATAATACAGCGACTTCCCCGGCTAGCAACATCGCCGAAACTGTCGAAGACTCGATTGTCGTAGCCGTTCCGGAAAATTCTTTGCCGCCCTTCACGCCCGAACGTGAACCGCGTTACGGAACAATCGTAGGAAGTAATGTAAACGTCCGCGCCGATCACACAACAAGCTCAAGCCGGGTCACCCGTCTTAACGTTAAAACCCGCGTAGAGATTTTAGGAAATTACAACGTGCCTTCAGGGCAATACTCCGGCATATGGTATAACATCAGGGTCGGCAATAACGAAGGATGGGTATACGGCAAATACGTCCAGCCTACAGGCGCAGGACTCCCGGACGGATATTCAGCAGCCCTTAGAAAATCTTTTGGGAGCAACAAGACCGAATTAATCAACGCGCTTGGCCAGCCCAACAAAATGAATAATACAAGCGCGGAATGGCCGGGGCTTACTGTAGCTTTGAAGGGCGAAGATATTACGAGGCTTCGCGTGACTTCTTCAGCTCATGAACTTCAAAACGGACTTAAAGTCGGAATGAGTCAGACTGCTGTATTACAGATTATGGGCTATCCCTCTTCGTTTAATAATCGCCTCATGCAGTACAACGAGGGCAGCAAGTCTGCTATGAGCATTCAGCTTGACCGCAACAATACTGTAAATACAATCACTGTTAATTAAAAAAAATTTTTTAATAGCCTCCTGTTTAACGGGGGCAATTTTTTTTATAGTAAAAGCACCTTAAAAGTAATAAACCCCTCAGCCTCCTTTCAGTCGGCACCTCCCCTTTCAGGGGAGGCAAGGGGTAGAGGGAATAAAAGATGTCGAGGGAACTCTCTTGCGCCCCAGCCGTCCCTGTAAGGGAAGGGCCGGACAAAAAACCGCTTGCGGTGGAAGGGTTGGGCGGGGGGATTCCTTTAAAAAAATTTTTTATGAATCTCAAAATTCTCAAGCATTTATTTTTATACGGCCTCTTCGGAGTCCTTGCGACTCTCTTAGATATTTTTACATATTGGTTCTCGACCCGGGCTTTAAAATTTTCGACTATTGCCGGAGCTTTTACAGCTTGGTTAGTGTCGATGTTGTTCGCTTTCTTGACGAATAAAAAATTTGTCTTTCAGAGCGAGTCGAAATCAGCGGCGGTTTTTTTGCGTGAGGGCGGATATTTTTTTCTTTGCCGGATCGCTACGGGCGCGCTTGAAGTAGGGAGCATGTATATCTTTGTTGATCTGCTGGGCTTGCCGGATATGATAATAAAAATTATTACGAACTTGACCGTGATAATTTTAAATTACGTTGCCAGTAAATTTTTTATTTTTAAATAGCGTTAGCTCAAAAAAAAATTTGAAAGGAGAAAAAATTTTTCATGAACAAACTTGCGGCCACGGCGCGAGGAGATCTTCCCGCCGATTTAGTAATTCATAATGCAAAAATTGCAAACGTCTTCACGCTTGAATATGAACTTGCCGACGTAGCTGTCTCGCTTGGAAAGATCGTAGGCGTTGGAAAAAATTATAACGGCCTCGTAAACTTTGACGCAAAAGGAAAAGTTTTGATTCCGGGCATGATTGACGGACACGTTCATATTGAAAGCAGCATGATGACTCCTCCGGCCTTTGCTTATGCTGTAGCCCTTCACGGCACAAGCGCAATCATGGCTGACCCTCACGAAATATCAAACGCTCTTGGAATGGCTGGGCTTGAGTACATGTTCAAAGCTGCACAGGGCCTGCCGATTGATATTTTTTACGGCGCTCCTTCGTGTGTTCCGGCCTCAAGTTTTGAAACGCCTTATGACGAGATAGACATGAGCGAAATTAAAAGCATGTTCGAGAAAAAATATACTCAGCACTTGGGCGAAATGATGAACTTCCCGGCCGTCATTGCCGGCGATCCTGAAACATGGGGAAAAATTATCGCGGCCGGTGACGTTCCGTTGACAGGTCACGCTCCCGGGGTAAGCGGTCATGCTTTGAACGCTTATTTATCCGCCGGGATTTCTTCGGATCATGAATGCGTTGATATTGAAGAGGCGCGGGAAAAATTACAGCGCGGAATGTGGCTTCAAATTAGAGAAGGAGCCTCGTTCCCTAATTTAAAAACTCTCTTGCCTTTAATTCATGAAAATATTTTGAACGCCGCCCGCTGTATGGTCGTGAGCGATGACTTAACCGCCCGTTATATTCTTGAGCGCGGACACATGGACGAAAAAATGAGAATAATGATTCGTGACGGAATTAATCCCTTCGTAGCTCTTAGAATGGTAACGTTAAGCCCGGCTGAATATTTCAGGCTTTACAACAGAGGCGCAATAGCTCCGGGCAGGATTGCCGATTTCTCACTGCTGGACTCTGAAATTCTTGACGAGAATTTAAAGGTCGAATACGTCTGGAAGGACGGACGACTGGTCGTAAGGGACAATGACGTTTTCAACAGTCAAAAATATGAACATCTTGCCCCGGTCATAAAGACACGCGTTAAAAAAATTCCTTCGCTCAAAGACATTCAGGTTAAGGCCGAGGGAAATTTAATCAACGTTATAGGCGTAAGCCAGGGCGAAGTAATCACGAAAACTCTTCAACTCGAAGCAAAGATTCAAAACGGCTTGGCCGTTCAGGACTTAGAGAACGACGTAGCGAAGATCGTAGTGCTTGAACGTCATCGCGATACAGGAAAGTTCGGCGTTGGTTTTGTAAAAGGCTTGGGAATAACGCGCGGTGCAGTCGGTTCTTCGGTTGCTCATGACGCTCATAATTTTGTTGTCGCTGGAGCTGACGACAAGTCAATCATAACGGCCTTGAAGGGACTTGCGGAACTCGGCGGCGGACTCGTCATAACCGAAGGAGAAAAAGTTACGGCCTCGTTTGCTCTTCCGGTCGGAGGATTAATGAGCTACTTATCCCCCAATGAAATTGCAGCCGAATTAACCCGCATGGAAGGCGAAGCAGAAAAGAACGGCATAAAAATTCATCATCCTTTCATGACTCTTTCGTTCTTATGTTTGAGCGTCATTCCGGAATTAAGAATCACGGATCAAGGTTATGTAGATATTACAAAGGGCGGCATTCAAAAAATTTTTGTGAGATAATTATGTCTCATTTTTTAATTTAATCTTTATTAAACAGGAGAGTGATTTAATTGTTCAAGATCAAAGAAGCGGGCAGCACGGTAACCACAGAAATTTTGGCGGGCATTACTACTTTTGTTACGATGTCTTATATTATTTTCGTGAACCCTGCCATTCTCGGTGACGCGGGAATGGACAAGGACGCTCTGATTGTCGTAACGTGTCTAGCCTCTGCGCTTGGAACTTTCTTAATGGCTATCTTTGCGAACTATCCGATAGCTCTCGCCCCGGGAATGGGGCTGAACGCCTTTTTTGCGTACGCTGTTGTTCTTAACATGAAGATCGACGGCAATTCTGTATCTTGGCAGATGGCACTTGCGGCAGTCTTTATCGAAGGCGCTATCTTTGCAGTCTTGACGTTGACGAGCATAAGAGAAGCGATCATGAACTCAATCCCGAAATCTTTAAAGATTGGAATTTCTGCCGGAATAGGATTATTTATTGCGTTCATTGGTCTTCAGAATGCCGGGATAGTTGTTAATAATGATGCTACACTCCTTGGCCTCGGCAGCATAAAAAATAATATACCAATGATTTTTTCGCTTTGCGGCCTGTTGCTTATGTCTGTTCTTACGGCTTGGAATGTTAAAGGCGCGTTGTTGATCGGCATAGTAGTCATTACGGGCGTAGCTGCGGCTATGGGACTTGTGACGGTGCCGGCAAATTTTGTATCACAGCCGCCCTCGATTGCTCCGATTTTTGGCAAGCTTGATTTTTCTTTAATCAAGACATCGGAGTTTTGGGTTGTAGTCTTTGCGTTTTTCTTTGTTGATTTCTTCGACACTATCGGGACTCTTGTCGGAGTTTGCAACAGGAGCGGACTTCTTGACGAAAAAGGAAATCTCCCGAGGGCGAAGGGAGCTTTAATGGCGGACGCTGTAGCGACTATGGCTGGAGCTTTTATGGGAACTTCGACAGTTACATCTTACGTTGAAAGTTCTTCGGGTGTTGCACAAGGCGGCCGGACGGGACTCACTGCGATTGTGACGGCTTTGTTATTTGTTGTAGCTATATTCTTTACGCCGCTTGTAAGTATGGTGCCGGGGTATGCGACGGCTCCTGCGCTTGTTATCGTTGGAATTTACATGATGATGAGCCTTAGAGATATTAATTACGACGATTGGACGGAGCTTATACCTTCGCTGCTTGGCTTCTTCATGATGCCGTTAGCTTACAGCATTGCAACGGGTATTGAGTTCGCTGTTGTTTCTTACGTGGTTATAAAACTCTTGACCGGAAGATCCAAAGATATTTCTTTCTTAATGATCGTGCTTTCAGTTTTATTCGTTGCGAAAGAATTTTTAGCGTAATAAAAAATTTTTTGCCGCGCCAGCCTCTTGGCTTTTTAAACTTACCAACCTTCTGCTCTTTGCCTCCTTCGGGGTGAAGGGCGGAAGGTTTTTTTACTGCTTATATACTAAGCACACTTAAAAAACTATAGCCTTATGGCGAACAGCAAGCTGGCCCTCTTGAAAAGCAACCCCCACCACCGCAAACTGGCCTTCTTTGCAAAGATAACCCCCTCGCCAGCAAGCTGGCCCTCTTGTTGAGAAATAACCCCCTCGCCACTTCGTGGCCCTCTCCCCCTTAACAGGGGGCGCAAGGATTTCTTCGACATCCACGGAGGAGGTATAGGTAAGAAAGAAAAAACTTAAAGGAGTCTTTTTGTTTTTGCTGTATACTTTAAAAAAAATTTTTTAATTTAGGAGAGTGAAAAAATCTTGAGCGATTTATTAGAAGTTCTTGAAGTTCGCAAGTACCCTGATCCGGTCTTAAAAAAAATCTCACAGCCTGTAGAAGTCTTTGACGAAGAGCTTGAAAAATTTATCAAGCAGCTTTTTGAAGCTATGCGCGTTCATGACGGCGTTGGACTCGCTGCGCCTCAAGTCGGAGTGCTGAAAAAAGTTGCTGTCATTGAATACGAAGATAAATCTTATGTCTTAATCAATCCAAAAATCATTGACAGAAAAGGGCTTCAGACAAGCGAAGAAGGCTGCATAAGCTTCCCGGGAATTTTCGCCGAAGTTACACGCTCGGATTGGGTCAAAGTCGAAACACAGGACACAAAAGGCAACGTTAAAATTTTAGAGGCCCAAGGTTATCTTGCAAAGGCCTTTCAACATGAAATGGATCACTTAAACGGAAAATTATTTATTGATTACCTTTCAAGCATAAAGCGCAACGCTATCAAGAAAAAAATTTCCAAGCACACAGGAGGACACTTTTAAAACTTATGAACTCTAACGCTTGGTTTACAGGGACGGGAATTTTTGCGGCGCTCTGTCTTGAAAATTTTTTTAAGAATCAAATAACCTTCACGAAAATTTTAACCGGCCTCCCGACTCGTTCGGGCCGTAACGGAAAAGAAAATCCTTCGGCCGTAGAACTCAAAGCTAATTCCCTTGGCCTCGCCGTGACTCGAACAGGAAAGCTAAACGACTCGCCAGAAATTTTACAAGCCCTTGAGCAGGAAAAACCCGACGTAATTTTCGTAATTGACTTCGGACAGATTATTAAAGAACCTTTCCTGAGCTTGCCGCGTTTCGGCTGCTGGAACATTCACCCGTCACTCTTGCCGGCTTACAGGGGAGCTGCTCCAATTCAACGCGCCTTAATGAACGGCTCTGAACAAAGCGGCGTAAGTTTATTCAGACTCGTTAAGGCTATGGACGCAGGAGAAATTATCGCGCAGGAAAAAATAAAAATTTCTCGTGAGCTTAGCGCCTCGGATTTATACGCAGAACTTTCAAGAGCAGGCGTTGAAATTTCAGTGAAGGCTTTGAAAAATCTTCCGGCCTTGAACTTAATGCCCCAAAATGACTCGCTTGCTACTTACGCTGAAAAAATAAATAAAAACGAGTTTGAGCTTTCAAGCTCAATGACCGCTGAAAATTTTTTGAACGTTGTAAGGGCGCTTGATATGTCCGGAGGAGCATATATAAATTTCAAAGGCAAGCGCTTGAAAATCTGGAGGGGCAAGCTTCGTAATGACGTTAAGACAGAAACTCCCGGGCAAGTTTTAATTTTTGAGGGCCGTCCGGTTTTTACGTGTTCAGATTATGGAGCAGAGCTTCTTGAAGTTCAGGCCGAAGGCAAGAAAAAAACCTCCGGCGCTGAATGGGCAAGAGGAAATTTAAATTAACATTATTCCGAAATCTGGCCCTCTTGAAAAAACACCACTGCAAGTAGTTTTTGACTAAGGAATCCCCCCCCGCCGCAAGCGGCCCTCCCCCCTTAGAAGAGGGGCTTATGGGAGTACTAATCAAGCCTCCCCTTGGGGAGGTGGTGAACGAAGTGAACCGGAGGGGGTTACTCCTAAAAAGAAAATTTTTATGAGGTGATTTAATCATGATAAGAAAGACAGAAGTTGTGGAAGCCAGCGGCGGCTTCCCGGAAAGCAAAGGAGTCCGCTACATACGGCACATAGTTTCAAAAGAAGAGCTTAACGGACATGGAAGGCTTTTTTCTCATACTGTATTGCCTTCGGGGTCAAGCATTGGCTGGCATCAACACGTTCATGACACCGAGCCTTATTATATTCTGAAAGGCGAAGGAGATTTTTACGAGGGCGACTCAGAGAACGGCGAACGCAAAAAGACTCATGTTCAAGCCGGTGACGTTTGCTTAATCAACGTCGGGCAATGGCACGCGCTTGAAAATAATTCCGGCAAAGACATCGAGATAATCGCGCTGATCTATAACGAGCCGGGATATCTAAGCTAAGCAAAAATTTTTGCAATCAACTTATATAATACTTTCCGTTACGTTTAAAAGGCCTAACAGGCATACTCATAACTAAGTGAGCTTCGTGAAATCTTACCCTAAAATTTTTGGGAGCACTGAAAAGAAATTCATATAATGGATCTGTTACTCTTATATTTCTATAATGAACACCGTTATAAAAGAAATCAGCCCGGCCGCGAAGCTCATTACTTTTAAATTTTTCTTCAAAATAAATTTCCAGTTCTTCAACTCTAATTAATATCAAAGAATAATCAAAGCCGTACCTTTGAAATTCAGACTCGTGAATAAAATCTTTATCGTTCCCAAAAATAAATTTATGAATGGAATTTTCGGCGGGGTGAATCTCTAAAACATCCTTGAGAGTCCAGCGGTCAATTTTTTGCAGAAGGGATAATTTAATTGTGAAGTCTTCGGTGTGATTGTTGCGGGGCTTGTAGCCTGTGATATTTATTCGGGCAACGTCCAAAGGGTTGGAGCTTCCCGGGGCGTTCTCGTACATTAACTGAAAGTCGGCCAAGGGGCTGCCGTCCTCGTAAGAAATAAATCTCAACCATTCGCCCGACTCGATATTAATTCCGGCAAAGCAAAATTTTCCGAACATCGAGGACTTGGCCATTATCACAGCGTCAACTAACATAAAAAAATTTTTTTCAGCTATTAGATTTCCGCCGGTTGCAATTTTTGCATAACATCTGGAGATTTTCGGGGACGGTATGACCGCCTTTGCTCCAAGGCGTAATATGATCGCCGTCCATTTGTTCGAACAAAAAATTTTTGCCGCACTTCGGACAGATCCCCTTTTGCTTTTCGTATTGAGTACGTTTTTGGGAGTCGGTGAATGTTCTGATTGATAAGTGCTTTTCTTGGCCGTCAAGGAGATATTCATAGATCCCTGATTTTTTTGTAACGTCATCGTCAGCCATGAGTTCGGCGACTCTTTTTTCGAGTTCGGCGGGGTTGAATTTTTCGTCTTTGAATTTGTTGTAGTATAAGCCCCACGGGAGGCCCTTCATTTCTTTTCGGTAGGTTGGGAAGATTTTTTTTGTCCAGTTCATTACGCTTTCAAAATATTCCCAGAGTTCGTTAGCGTCGGGGTCATGTTGATGACGGGCCATATATTCTTCGATTGAGACTCCGTCACGGTCACTTATCCAAGACAGGACGGTTTCTAAATAATCTTGACGAATTGAAGAGCCGTTTAAATATTCCTTGGCAACATGTGCCGGGCAACCGCGCTTACTAAAATATCTCTTTGCATTTGCAAGCCACGGCCCTGTATAAATTGCGTTGCGCATTTCCTGATCCGTCAATTTTTCGCCGGCAATATTAATGACTTTAAACCATTCTAATTTTTCACGGTCAGTTCCCTCGCAGATATAGACCATAAGTTTATAGTCAAGGATTTGCTGCTTTTCATTGTCCAGCAGGTTATAAACAAAAAATCCGTCAACAATAAACTCGCCGTTCAAATATTTACATACTGAAAGAGTCCTCTGCTGTCCGTCCATGAGTTCATAGCCGTTTTCTGATTTAATCCAGTACATGACGTTAAGCGGAAAACCATTCCGAACTGTTCTTATTACTTCGTCACGCTGATTGCCCTTGTAAATAAATTCACGCTGGAAGGCCGGGCGGACGTTCAACTTACCGCCGTAAGCGACGACTCCTTCATCTCCGTTGTCTTTGAAACCCTCAAAAACATCTGCAATTTTGATTTCATGCAATTCGATTTTCATTTATTATTTCCTCCTTATAAATATTCGCTTGTAAATTTTTTTCCCTCTTATAAGAGGCTGGGCAACGTTTGAACTTGGATCCCATAAGCCGTTAGAGAAGCCCTTACCTTCGCTTTCTGTACAACCGAGAATTTCAAACTGCTTAGGATTATATTTGTCAAGAAAAGTTACAGGAACTCCCATAACGCCGTCATAGTCTCTGGGAATATCAGACAACTTACCGACCTCTATCACGTCATAGTTATCATACTTAGGATATTTTTCCGGATTCTCGTAATAGCTATTTACTAATAGCATTTCTTCGTTGCGCTTTTTATTTTCAAGGTTAGTGAACCAGCACATATTGCCGAGGCTTCGATATTTTTGCCCGGACTCGTCCTGCCAGTAACGAGTCGCCCGCGGCTCATAATACGAAGGGACTTTAAAAGATTTATCGCCGTTCGTAATGCCAAGCCACATTTTATTTTGCATGATCAACGGGAAAATTTCTTTGTAAGTTATGGCGTTATGATTGCCAAGTATAAGAAATTTTTTATCGTACTGAATCAACTGCGCGACAAATTCACGGAAAAGAGAGAAAGGCGGATTCGTTACGACTATATCGGCCTGCTTTAACAGCTCAATACATTCGGAGCTTCTGAAATCTCCGTCGCCTTTGAGCTTTTTAACAACTCCTTCCCGAGTCTTCAAAGCGTGTTCAATATCTTGAAAGCCTTTTATGCGGTCGCCCTCAAAATCAAGTTCGACCATGACAGCGCGATAAGGTGTACGCTCCTGCGGCGGCTTGTTCTCCTCAAATAAGGAGAGCTGAGTTTGAGCTACGGGGCTTCTGTCATAAGACGAAGCAATTAATTTCTTGAGTTTTAGAAATTTAAAACTTGAAGCAAAATATTTAAAGAAATTACTTTCGTAAGGGTCGTCGCAGTTACATAAGACGACCTTATCATGGAAGAACGGCACATAAAAATTTATTTCGTCAGTAATGTCGCGCATTTCCGTATAGAATTCGTCTTCTTGGGCCTTGGCCGCTTTATTTAAGGCTGTATTCTTTGCCATTAGGACTCGCTCCTTTCGTTTTGATTTTTTCTTTTCCTGTTGGATTTCTTTCTGAATATTATATGCTCAAGTTCAAAATCCGGCCGCCGTTCTAAAATCATTTCAGCGAATAATCTTCTGTGACAGTTTTCGGGCGTTGGCTCTGAACATAACAAGCAGACAGTCTCATAAATTCCCTCAAACTCAATTAAAAAATCTTCGACTGATTTTCTTTCTGTCATTAAATTTTTATATCGCTCTTCGTACTCGGGCCAAGAAATTTTTTTCTTTTTATAAGCGTCAAGAATTTCAGCACTCGGAGCGTAGTCAGGGCGGTGAACGTATTGACAGTTAATGAACTCTAAAAGATAACCTAAATCGTCTTTGCCTCCCGTTGAAAATCTCAAGAGGTTTGAAGAATTTTTCAGCCTTATGTCAATAAGCATTTGTACATTTCTGAACTTCAGACTTTCAAAGAATTCCCGCGCCGTCCTTTTTGTGTGGCCTATCGTATAAATAATCATGCTGAAAAAAATAAAAGCCTCCCCTTAATGTAGAGGAGGCAAGACGTAAAAAAATTTATTTAAGCAGTCCGATCTCTTTCATAACTGCTGTGAGTTTGTCGCGCTGTTCTTGAGTGAGGGGCTGAATAGGTTCGGCACACTTTCCGACTTTATAGCCGATCATGTTGAGGGCTTCTTTAATTACTACGGGGAAGCTTCCCATGTTCGTAGCGATTCTAAGAGCGCTTAACTTGAACTGCGCCTCAAGTGCCGCGTCATAATTTTTATTCACGAAGTTCTCGTAAATATCAACGGCGATTCGCGGGGCAATGTTTCCGCAGCTTGTGATAGCTCCGGCTGCTCCGTACCATAAGCCGGCATAGATCAGAGTGTCGCGTCCCATTAAGACGCAGAAATTGGGATTGTCGCGGGTTAGTCTGATGTATTCTTCGGCGTTGGTCATGTCGCCGGTGGAGTCTTTTATCGCGATAATGTTCTCGACCTTCGCAAGCTCTTTAATCGTAGCCGGATCGACTCCTACGTTTGTTTTGGGCTTGTTGTTGTAGATCACTATCGGAAGGCTTGTAGCGTCGGCGATCTTCCTGTAATAAATTTCAAGTTCTTTTTGAGTCTGGCTTACGAACATTGGGGTTAAAACGCTCAAAGCGTCGACTTTAATTTCTTCGGCTATATTTGCGAGTTCGATAGCTCCCTTGGGGGTGATGTGGTTAGCGCCGGCGTAAATATCCATTTTGCCCCGCGCAAACTCCGCCGTAACTTCCAGCACATGACGATAGAAGCCGTTATCGAACGCGTAAAATTCTCCCGAAGTTCCGAACGGGAAGACTCCGTGTATGCCGTTGTCAATAAAATATTGCAGGAGTTTTTTGTACTCGTCCTCAAGGAACTTGCCCTCGTCATCAATCGGAGTAACAACAGGAATAACTATGCCCTTTGGCTTGAACATGGTAAAAGATTTCTCCCTTCACGTAGAAAATTAAAAAAAATTTTTGGAGTTGAATTTATTATAACAGTCTTTGTTGTAAAGAGACTCCCTCGCCTCTTTGATAAGAAAATTTTTTTGTCACGTTCATGTCACGCGTGACAGATGCGTGACAAATTTTTTTTACAATATAGTCAAGAAAAATCTAATCAAGATTTACTAGATATAATACGGATTTATCGAGAAAATTTTTTTAAATGACTTTATCTAACCAAGTGTAAGGGGAGGGAAAAGGATAACCTCCTCGCCAGCAAGCTTGGGCCTCTCCTTTTTAGAAATAACCCCCTCGCCACTTCGTGGCCCTCTCCCCCAACCCTTCCACCGCAAGCGGTCCCCCTTCCCTTACAGGGACGGCGGGGCGCAAGGAGTCCTTCTATTCTGGCTACGTCCCTTGCCGCCCCTGAAAGGGGAGGTGGCCGAACGAAGTGAGGTCGGAGGGGTTAAAGTTAAAACAAAAGAGGAGGTGGCCTACTGAAAGGAAAGCCGAAGGGGTTGATCTTAAAATGAAGGAGTTACGATTAAATCAGTTTGTTAAAAATTTACGATTATTATAGAATTACAAGCATACATAAATTTTTTTCAGGGAGGATTTTATTATGTCAAGAAAAATAGCGTTGCTCATGCTGCTCGCGTTGACCTTGGCTCCTACAGCTTGGGCCGAAGATACTAACACCCCGGCTACTCCAACCGAAGCCGAAGTTCAAACTCAAGAAGTTCAAGCCGAAGCTCCAGCCGAAGAAGTTAAGGAAGAAGTCAAAGAAGAAGTTAAGGCCGAAGCAGAAAAGCCCGATGAGCTTGCCCTAAAAGAAAAAACTCTGGGCGAAAAAGAAAACGAGCTTGTTAAGCGTGAAGAAAATCTCGCGTTACAGGAAAAACAATTCGCAAGACGCGCCGCCGCCCTTTCAAGCAAAAGCCGTGAGATCTCCGGAACTTCTGCTGTATTGGTAGGCCGCGAGACTCAAGTTAATGCGCGCGAGAAAGAACTAATGGCCCGCGAAGCAGGACTCGCTCGCCGCGAAATGACTTTCGCCGCTGAAAGCCAAAAATTTACAGCCGCCTCCGAAGCCCTCACTCAACGCGAAGCCGATATAGCTAAACGCGAAGCCGCACTCGCCGAACGTGAAGCCGCTCTTAACGAGAAAATCAGCGCCCGCGATGCCGCCGATAAACTTACTGCTCGCGAAGCCGAACTCGCTAAACGCGAGGCCGCTTTGACCGAACGCGAAGCAACAGGCAACAGACTCGCCGCCCTCGAAGCTGATCTGACTGCAAAGTCTAAAGAACTTTCAGCAAGAGAAGAAGCCGTAGCCTTACGCGAAACTTCCGCAAGCGAACAGGAAAAAAATCTCGCCGAAGCTATCAAAGATTTAAACTCACGCGAAACTGAAGCGTCTAAGAAAAGCTCTGAACTTAAAGCCCACGGCGACAGCTTGACCGCAAAAGCTAAAGAGATTGAAGAAAATTCTTCAGCCCTCGCTGAACGTGAAAGCGCCCTGTCTTCCCGTGAGGCCGCAACAAGCGCAAAGGCTATTGAGTTAGAAGAACTTGAAACCCTCATTAAAGAACTTCCAGCCTTCGACCCTAACAACTCAACCGAAGCCGCAATGATCTTAACTTACAAGATACCGGCCGATAAACGACGCGAATTAATCACAATGCAGCGCGCCGCCTATCAGCGTTACAGCGCTAACAGAGTAACTCAAGCCCTCGAAGAATATACAAAGGCTTACGAAGCTGCTCCCGACGCAAATTACTTGGCCGCTTACTGGGCCGGACTTTCTGCCGAAAGACTCCGCAACAAACGCGACGAAGCTTTAACTTGGGCCAATAAAGCTCTTGAAATTAATCCGAACTACAAACCCGCTCAAGATTTAAAACAACGCCTCGAAGGCCGCGCCGGCAATCAACGACGACGCAACGCAAAATAAAAACCGGGAAAGAAATCTCAAGCCTTCCCCTATTTAAAAGGGAAGGCTTTTTTAAAATTTTTATTTTTTTAAAGGAGAGTGTTTTTTTAATTTGGAAGATCTTTACGGAATTCTAGGAGTCCCTCGCGACGCAACCCAAGACGATATTAAAAAAGCTTATCGAAAATTAGTCCATCAATTCCACCCCGACTCACACCCGGGCGACAAAGACATCGAAGAAAAATTTAAAAAGATCAACGCAGCCTATACGATTTTAAGCGACAAAGACAAACGCGCTTATTATGACCGTACAGGCTCAATTAATCCCGGCTCAGGCCCTTCAGGCGGAGGATTTAATTTTGACTTCGGCGATCTCTTCGATCTCTTCGGAGCAAATTTCGGCGGCGGAAATTTCTCAAGCCGCAATGAAAGTTATTCATGGTCAAGTATGCCACAGCGAGGCAACGATCTTGAAATGACAATAGACTTGACTCTGCTCGAAGCTTTCACCGGCGTTACCCGTACTATCGACATAACAAAAGCTGAAAACTGTCAGCACTGCAACGGCACAGGCGCTAAGCCCGGCACTAAGCCCGTAACCTGTCCTAAATGCAACGGCACAGGACGTTATCAACAAGTCCGCCAGACTGCTTTCACACAGTTCGTGACGGTCACAAGCTGTCCGGATTGTCACGGGACAGGGAAAGTTATCCGCGATAAATGCGACGAATGCGGCGGCACCGGACGAGTTCGCAAGAAGCACAAGATCGACGTTAAAATTCCCGCCGGCATCGAAAACGGAAAGAGTCTCCGCATAGCCGGAGCAGGTGAAGCAGGAATCAACGGAGGGCAGGACGGAAATTTATATCTCGTTATGCGTATCGCCCCTAACACAAATTTTGAACGAAGCGGCGCAGACTTGCACACGACTCTTTTAATAACTTACCCTCAAGCCGTCCTAGGCACTGAAGCAGAAATAAAAACCCTTGACGGCAAAAAAGAAAAAATTTCTGTAGCGCCCGGAACTCATCACGGGCAAGTCTTAAAGCTCAAAGGACAGGGAATGCCCAAGCTCAACGCCGTGTTAAATTCACGCGGAGATTTATACGCACATGTCTTTGTTGAAATTCCTAAGACTTTGACCGACAAGCAGCGCGAATTAATCACAGCGCTTGACGCTGAAATGAAAAGCCCCAACACAAAAAATAAATCCGGCTTCAAGAGCTGGCTTAGAGAAAAATTATTAGGATAAAAGAATCTTGAAAGGAGAAAATTTTTTATGGTCATTGATATTAGTGATGTAAGCTCGGTAGTTTCCGGGCTTGGAAGTTTTGCTGTAGCAGTTTTTTTATTGTTGCTTGTTCTTTCAACTGCAATCAAGATCGTTCCGGAATATCGCCGCATAGTTTTGTTCAGGCTTGGCCGACTCGTAGGAAGCCGCGGCCCCGGGATAGTTTTTATTATGCCGTTCATTGACCGCGCTGTCACTGTTGACTTGAGAATCTTGACTCTTGATGTTCCTGTTCAGGAAGTAATCACTAAGGACAACGTAGCAATAAAAGTTAATGCCGTTGTCTATTTCAGAGTCTTAGAGCCTTCAAAGTCTGTTGTCGAAGTTGAAAATTACGTCATAGCGACAAGCCAGTTAGCTCAAACTACTTTGAGATCTGTTGTAGGTTCAGTAGAACTTGATGAAGTTCTTTCGTCACGTGAGAAGATTAATCAGGAACTTCAAAAAATCATTGACGAACGCACAGACCCTTGGGGAATAAAAGTCAGCGCCGTTGAAGTCAAAGAGCTTGAACTTCCCGAAGGAATGAAACGCGCTATGGCACGCCAAGCCGAAGCCGAACGCGAACGCCGCGCGAAAATTATCGCCGCCGAGGGAGAATTACAGGCCGCCGAAAAATTATCAGAAGCAGCCCGCAAAATGGAAGCGTCACCGATTACTTTGCAGTTAAGATACTTGCAGACAATCAGAGAAATCTCCGGCGATAGAAATACTACAACGTTCTTCCCGATCCCTATGGATTTAATTCAGCCCTTCATAGATAAATTCACAGGAAAAAATTAAAAGACAGCTTTCTCTATTTTGGGGAGATCTTGCCTCCCCTTGGGGAGGTGCCCAAAGGCCGGAGGGGTTGGTTCTAAATAAAATTCTTTTTTAGGGAATCCCCCCGCCGCAAGCGGCCCTCTTGTGGTGAGAATAACCCCCTCGCCAGCAAGCTGGCCCTCTTTGGAAAGTAACCCCCCTGTCAGCAAGCTGACATCCCCCCTTAACAGGGGGGACGAGAGAGTTCTTCAACATCTGTTATTCCCTTTACACCTTGCCTCCCCTGTAAGGGGAGGTGGTGAACGAAGTGAACCGGAGGGGTTGTAATTAAAAAAAGGGGAGGCGGCCAAAGGTCGGAGGGGTTGAATTAAAAATAAAGGGGAAGTTCCGAACGAAGTGAACCGTAGGGGTTGTAGTTAAAAAAATTTTTTTTTTTTATTTATATTTATAAAGGAGAATTAATACATGAAATACCGTACAGCCCGGGAACTCCGGGAGATGTTTATAAAATTCTGGGAGGAGAAAGGATCGAAACATTTGCCAAGCTTCTCGCTTGTGCCCGAAGATCCTTCGCTCTTATTTACTATTGCGGGCATGGTGCCTTTGAAGCCTTATTATCTAGGCATAAAAGAACCCGAATACCCGCGAGTCGTTACGAGTCAAAAATGTGTCCGGACTAATGACATAGAAAACGTAGGCCGGACTGCAAGACACCATACTTTTTTTGAAATGCTCGGGAATTTTTCATGGGGAAGTTATTTCAAGCATGAAGCTATAACTTGGGCATGGGAATTCTTAACTGAAAGGGTTGGCCTTGAACCGGATAGATTATACGCGACAATCTACGAGAAGGACGAAGAAGCCTTTAACGTTTGGAATAAAGACGTAGGACTCCCGGCGGAAAAAATTTTTAGGTTCGACGAAAAAGATAATTACTGGTACATGGGCGATACCGGGCCTTGCGGGCCTTGCTCTGAAATTTATTACGACCGGGGCGAAAAATATTCCTGCGGAAAACCAACATGCGGGGTCGGCTGTGACTGTGACCGTTACATGGAGATCTGGAACTTGGTCTTTACTCAGTTCGATAAACAAAAGGACGGAAGCCTGCCTTTATTGCCTCATAAAAATATTGATACGGGCATGGGCCTTGAAAGATTGGCTTCGGTCGTTCAGGGAGTCGATACGGATTACGAAACGGATTTATTCACGCCTCTGATCGCTCACACTTGCGAACGCGCCGGGATTAAATACGGCGACAACCCTAAGAACGATATGGCCGTCCGTGTCATAGCTGATCATGTTAGAAGCGTTGCCTTCATGTTAGCTGACGGGGTTTTGCCTTCCAATGACGGGCCGGGCTACGTGTTAAGGCGTTTATTAAGAAGGGCCGTGAGGTTCGGGAAGCTCTTAAATTTTGAAGGGCTTTTTGTCTGTGAGTATCTTCCAATCTTGATTGAAATCATGGGCGATCCCTATCATGAATTAATAACGCAGCGGCCGGTTATCGAACAGATAATAAACTTAGAAGAAGAAAAATTTAACAAGACTCTTCGACAGGGCACGGAGCTTTTTGATTCAGAAATTTCAGGCTTGAAAGCAAGAGGCTTGAAAGAAATTCCAGGCGATGTAATTTTCACGTTGTACGATACTTACGGCTTTCCGCCGGAACTTACCCGGGAAATGGCGAACGAGCAGGGCTTTACTCTTGACGAAGAAGGTTTCAAAGCTTCAATGAATGAACAGCGTGAACGCGCCCGACTCTCAAGCAAGCAAAAGCACAGCGCCTTGGCCGGAGATGTTTACACTGAACATGAAAACGAATTAGGCGCAACAAAATTTACAGGTTACGAAAAATTTA
>JAFSSV010000097.1 GCA_017450825.1 Synergistaceae bacterium | reverse complement strand
CCAACCCTTCCACCGCAAGCGGTCCCCCTTCCCTTACAGGGACGGCGGGGCGCAAGAGAGTTCTTCGACATCTTTTATTCCCTCTACCCCTTGCCTCCCCTGTGTAAGGGGAGGTGCCGAATGAAATGAGGCGGAGGGGTTTATTACTTTTAAGGTGCTTTTACTATAAAACATTACAAACCCGGCCGCGCTGAATCCCGTAACAAGGATTACAGTTCTTACGGCCGGGAGTCTTAAATATCTGCACAGCAAAAAAATTAAAAGCCCCGTCCCAATCCATGACAACGGGAAGAAAATAAAAAAATAATTTTCTACGTTGACGTTCACAACTCCGGCCAAAAGGGCCGCGAACTTTTCCCATAAAATAAAAATCCCTTCGGCTGAACTTACAAATAAATTCATAAACGGAAAGCCAATTAATTTTAAGAGCGCTATAAGTGACGAGATCATGAACGCAAAAGAAAAATAAAAAGGCGCGAAGAGATTTAAAATTATTCCGACCAACGGAACATTTTTTAAAGTTTGCTCAATCTGCGGGTAGGTAGTCAAGAAGACACAAGGCCCAACTAAAAGAGAATAAGCAAAAAATTTTTTTATGTTCAGATTGCCAAGCAAGGCCGTTATAGTCAGCGCGGCCAAGACTGAAAGCCGCCAGCCAATGTCCCAAAATAAAAACGGCCTGTATAAAAGCAGCATAACCGCCGCAGCACAGACGCTATTAACTCCGCTTGCCCGCCGTTCAAAAATATTTGCCAGGAGTCCTGTCTGAAGCATTAGGGCCGCCCTCATTGCGCTTGGAGCTGCTCCGGTTAATAAAACATAAAGCCATAAGATTATAGAGATCAAAAAATTTCTGTCTCCTAAAAAAATTTTCGCAAGCAAAATCACAAGCCCAACATGAAAGCCCGACACCGCAAGCAAGTGACTCGTTCCCCATTGCCTGTGACGATCATTAAGATCTTTTGAACGTTCACCAAGCCACGCCGCCCGAAGATAGTCACGGGTTAAGGCCGGCAATTTTATTGCAAGCTCACGGGAAATTTTATAACGCAGCCGGGCCAAGCTGAATCTTTCAGGAAGTTCACGAATATTTTTCAGGCTTACCCATGCTGAAACATCGCGGGCCTTCCAGTAATATTTTTCGTTGAAGCTTGAATTATTATTTTTTTTGAATGCCCTTGTGCTTCCGTCAAAATTTATTCGCGTTCCTTCCATGAGTTCGGCGAAGTGAAGACGCGTTACTAAATTTCCGTGGCGTTCAGTCTTAATTACAGCGACATAATTCCGTCCCCATTCTCTTAGATTTATTACAGTTCCTGTTTCGTTTTGAAAATTTTCAGGCGCGGAATCGGGCTGTGAGATAACGTAAAAAATTCTTAGCAAGCTTAAGAGCGTAAGGGCCAAACCGATAAAAAAAATTTTTGCCTCGCCGGGCGATTTATATGTGAAAGTTGCCAAGGCCGTCACGAAAAAAATTCCGGGCGCAAGAAAAAACGCTCCGGTCGGAGCGCGTTCGTACAGTGCCAAGGAAGAAATTATCGACACTAAAATTAAAAGCATTGGGGAGCGCCGTAAGACTTCCATTTTTAAAATTTATCTTATTAAAATTAAAATTTGCGGTCGGATCTTTTCGAGTTTGACCGGGCCGATTCCCCGTACGTTAATTAAATCCTCGGGGCTTTGAAATTTTCCGTGAGCTTTTCTGTATTCGATTATCCTTTTGGCTATTGCCGGGCCAACGCCGGATAATTTTTCGAGTTCTCTTTGATTGGCGTTATTAATATCTATTTTGCCTTCTGAAATTTTATTTGACTGCTGAAAATTATTTTGGGCTTGAGGGAATCCCCCCGCCGCAAGCGGCCCTCCCCCCTTAAAAGGGGGGCTGGGGACAGTTACGCGATTAACTTGAGGCTGAAATTTTTGAGCGGGATTATCTTTTTGAATTGCGGCGACTTCGAGCTGCATACCGTCAAAAATTTTTTCAGCAAGATTTATTGAAGCCCTGTCAGCTTTTTGAGTAAAACCTCCGGCAAGTTCCAAGGCCTGAAAGATTCTTGCGTCCGCAGAAAGTTTATAAACTCCAGGGCGTTTGACTTCTCCGAGCAGATAAACATAAACATCGCTTTTAATTTTTGTCGGGTCAGGAGCTTTAACTTCTTTTTCTTGAAGCGCTGAAAAATTTTCTTGAGCTTTGACTTCGGCTTGAGCTTGTAAAAATTTTTCGGCCTCTTTAATCTCATCATGTTTTAGGAACAAAGAGGCAAGCCACCCGGCGAACAAAAATATAAAAACACCGGCGACGCTTAAAATAATTTTTTTATTCTCTTCCCAGAGATTGTTCATTACCCTGCATGACCTCCTCGATCTCTTGCCAAGTTTTTTTAGCTGCGCCTCCGAGCGTTTTGAAATATTCGTCGCAATCTCTAAGAGCTTTAGTAATAGCTGAAGGCTCAAGGCAAGATTCCCATGCTTTAGCAAGTTCAACGTCATTGCTGACTCGTATAGCGGCTCCCATTTTGTCCATTCGTTCGGTATCTGGAAAATCTGTCATGCAAGGCCCGTGTATAGCAGGAAGACCGAACAAAGCCGGCTCAAAAGGATTTTGTCCGCCCTTTTCAACTAAACTCCCTCCGATAAAAACTGCGTCGGCTACGGCGTAAAGTTCAAACAAGATTCCTATACGGTCAACGGCGATAACGTCGCAATTAATTTTTTGATTTTCGTTTTGGGTAATATGCGACAAAAGTTCCGCGTTAAGATCACTGTAAGGCAAGGCCGCGGCGATTGACATTAAAGCGCGTTCGGGGTGACGCGGAACGATTATCAGTCTTGCCTCTGGAAATTTTCGCCGGACTATTCTGAAAGCTGATATAACTATCTCATCTTCTCCCTGATGAGTACTCCCGGCAACGAATAAAGGTGCGTTATTCCTTTTTAAGAAGCTCCATTTTTCGGGTCCTGTAACTTTTCTGCGGTCTAAGAGCGTATCGACTTTACAATCTCCGGTTACTATAATTTTTTCTGGATCTGCACCGAGCGCAATAAATTTTTCTTTGTCTTCGTCAAAGCGTACCATTAATTTATCGAGGCAATTAATAACGCCTTGCCAAAAAAATTTTGTCCGTTTGAAATTCTTAAAGCTTTTTTCTGAAATTCTGCCGTTAGCTAGGAACGCGGGAATTTTTCGTTCTTTCAACTGCGCGAACATCTCGGGCCATAATTCCGTTTCCATTGAGATATATAAAGCCGGCTTGATATTATCAAGGGCAAGCGTGACAAATTTTTTATAGTCAAAGGGGCTGTAAAAAATTTTTTCAACCGAGCCTGTCAATAATTTTATAGCCATGTCGCGCCCTGTAGGAGTCACTGTTGAGATTATGCAAGGGGCCATTAAAAAATTTTTGCGCTTTATCCTGCGAATTAAAGAGCTGGCGGACTGAACTTCACCGACTGAAACGGCATGTATCCAGATTGCTCCGGGCGGAACATCGGAGATATTGCCCATTCGTTCGGCCAAGTCATTTTGATATTTGCGCCTCAAAAAATTCAAGCCGCCCATTTTGAAAAAGCAGCTCACTAAAAATCTATAGACTTTCATTCCCACGGAATAAGAATTAAATTTCAAGATAAAAAATTCCCTTCGTTCTATAAAGTATAAAAAATATCTTGAGATTAATTTTATAGCAAGCACAGTTTATTTTCTATAAAACCCCTCAGCCTCACTTCGTTCACCATCTCCCTTTTTTAACCATAACCCCTCCGCTTCACTTCGTTCAGCATTTTCCTTTTTTAAGATTCAACCCCTCTGACCTCCTTTCAGTCGGCCACCTCCCCTTTCAGGGGAGGCAAGAGTGTAAAGGGAATAGAAGATATCGAAGGATTCTCTCGTTCCCCCTGAAAGGGGGGATGTCAACTTGTTGACAGGGGGGTTGCTTTTCAAAAGGGCCAGCTTGCTGCGCGACCGGGTTATAGTTTTTTAAGTGTGCTACTATACATTATTCAGTAATTTTTTCTGCGTTCCTGAAGAAGATTAGGCCCAAGGGAGAATGGATAATATTTTTTACGTTCTTGTTCTGCATTAGCGGCGACGAAGAAAAATAAAGCGGTATAATCGGCATATCTTCAATTAAAATTTTCTCGGCCTCGTGCATATAATTAATTCGTTTGACTCGATCTGTTTCTCCCATGACTTTTCGCATTGCCGAGTCAAAATTGGGGTTGCTATAGTGAGTGATGTTTTGCGGCCCGTCAGAGATATACTCTTCAAGTATACTTGCCCCGTCAAAGAAATCCATGATCCAATTACGGATAGCTATATCAAAATCACCTTCAAAACAGCTTGTAATAAAGACTTTCCATTCTTGATTACTAAGTTCTACTTGAACACCTAGATATTTTTTCCACATTCCCTGTAAGATTTCGGCGATTATTTTATTGCCCGGGCTTGAGCTGTAAAGATACGTTACTTTTGGAAAGCCTTTGCCTTCGGGATAACCTGCTTCGGCCAAGAGTTTTCTTGCCTGTTCTATATCGGCATTCTCTGGAAGAAAGCTTCCGCCTTCTGTTCTGAAATCTTTTTCGTCAGTTGTGCCGGGCACCAGGTCACAGACAAGACCGCCCGCGGGCCTCTGGCCTCCCCTAAGAATTCTTTCGACTATAATTTTTCTGTCGATAGCCAGCGAGAAAGCTTTTCTCACGCGAACATCGTCGAAGGGCTTATGTTTAAGGTTAAAAACACAGAACGCTGTACCGGCTACCGGATGAGTTGTCGCTTCCCCTCGTTGAATCAAGCGCGGCAAAATTAGCGACGGTACAGATGTTAGATAATCAATCCGCTTTGACCTGAAAGCGGCAAGCGCTGTATTAGAGTCATTGATAAAAACAAAACGAAGCCTTTGAATTTTTACGTTATCAGAGTCCCAATACTCTGGATTTTTTACGAGCGTTATTTCTCCGCCGTCACCGTGCCGCCAGCTTTCAAGCTTAAACGCTCCGTTTGAAATATGACTTTCGGGCCTTGCTGCCCATGAAGGATTTTTTACGACATCTTCCCGGGCTGGAGCAAAAGTTGCAAAGGTTAGATATTCAAGTATCAAAGGATTTTTATATTCAAGTTCTAATACAAAAGTCTTTTCATCAGGAGCAGATACGCCGACATCTTCGGCCTTGGCCCTGCCTCTGTAAAAAGCTTCGCCGTTCTTAATAAAGAAAGCATAATGAGCATAAGGCGATCCTGTTTCGGGGTTGATGACTCTTAGAAAGCCTGTCTTGAAATCTTCGGCCGTGAGTTTTTTTCCGTCCGACCATTTTAAATTTTCTCGTAAGTGAAATGTCCATTTCAAACCATCTTCAGAAATATCCCAATGAGTCGCGCAGGCTGGCTCAGGAGTGTAACGTGAGCTTATGCGCAAGAGTCCGTCAAAGGAATTTACTATGACGATCGCTCCGTCTAAGGCATGATTTAAAGCCGGGTCGATAGTTTTCGGATCGATCCCCAAGTCATAAACAATTTCATCAGGCTTTGTAGCCGCGAATAAAATCAGGGGCGTTAAAAAAATAAAAAGCAGGCTCAAAAAAATTTTTCTCTTCATAAAAAATTTTCTCCTTTTAAATAAATGGACACGAACAGAGATGTCCGGCTCCGGTATCTTTTAAAACGGCTTCAAGAGTTTTGCATTCTTGCCTAGCCTTGGGGCAGCGCGTGTGAAAATTGCAGCCCGAAGGAGGATTCAATGCGCTAGGAATTTCTCCGGCCAGCGGAATATTTTTTAATTTATCAGATTTATCGGGGTCGGGAACAGGTATCGAAGACAAGAGCGACACTGTATAAGGGTGAAGGGGCCGTGAGTAAAGTTCTTCGCTTTCAGCAAGCTCGACAATTTTTCCGAGATACATTACGGCGACTCGTGAGCTTATGTGCTTGACCATTGAAAGATCGTGAGCAATAAATAAATACGTGAGGCCGAGATTTTTCTGCAAGTCTTCGAGCATGTTGACAATTTGAGCTTGAATAGAAACGTCAAGCGCTGAAATCGGCTCGTCACAAATTATAAGCTCCGGCTCAACGGCCAAGGCCCGGGCGATTCCGATTCTTTGCCGTTGTCCGCCGCTGAACTCGTGAGGATAGCGCCCGGCCTGTTCAGAATTAAGACCTACGAGATTTAATAAATAATCTACTCTGTCAGCCTGTTCTTTTTTAGGAAAGCCGTGAATGATTAACGGCTCGCGAACGATATCGCCTGCTGTCATTCTTGGATTTAAAGAGGCGTAAGGGTCTTGAAAGATCATTTGAATTTTTTTTCTAAGCCCTAGCATTTTATCCGGAGGCAGTCTTGTTATATCTTGGCCGTTAAAAATTATTTTGCCTTCGTCGGGTTCATAGAGTTTTATAATTGTCCGGCCTGTTGTAGTTTTTCCGCAGCCAGACTCGCCGACTAGGCCGAGAGTTTCGCCGCGGTTGATATGAAAGCTAACGCCGTCAACCGAATGAATTTTTCCGGCGGGCGTGTCAAAAAATTTTTTTAGATTTATAACATCTAACATGATTCGCATTCTCTCCAACAAAAATATTTATGAGTCTCAGAGTCTGGAAAAATTTTTTCAACCGGAATTTTCTCAAAGCATTCTTTAAGAGCTTGCGGGCATCTTTCAGCGTAAGGACAGCCCTTCGGGGGGGTGAGCAAGTTGGGCGGTTGTCCTTCGATTGGAATTAAACGCTTGCGAGGTTTATCGGGATCAGGAACGGATCTCAAGAGCCCTTTAGTATAAGGGTGAGCTGGATTATAAAAAATTTCTCTGCGAGTTCCCTCCTCCATAATTTTTCCGCCGTACATAACTAAGACTCTATCAGCGTAGCCCGCAATGACTCCGAGGTCATGAGTAATTAAAATGACGGACGTTCCTGTTTCGGTCTGTAAATTCTTTATGAGCTTTAATATTTGCGCTTGAACTGTAACGTCAAGAGCTGTAGTTGGTTCGTCAGCGATTAATAATTCCGGTTCAGACATCATTGACATAGCTATCATGATTCTTTGACGTTGTCCGCCGCTGAACTCGTGGGGATATTGTTTGATTCTTTTTTCGGCCGGGACGATTCCGACTCGTTCGAGCATTTTGATAGCGCGGGCGTTGATATCGCCTTGCCATTTGTAGTGCTTGAGGGATTCTTTTAACTGATAGCCGATAGTAAGAACGGGATTAAGACTCGTCATAGGATCTTGAAAGATCATTGAGATATTTTTTCCGCGAAGGTCTTTAATATTTTGGGAAAGGTCTTGGCCTTTGAAAAATATTTCGCCTGATTTAATCTTTCCAGAATTTCCGAGCAGTCCCATTACTGATAACATTGTCGCGCTTTTTCCGCTTCCTGACTCGCCGACGATCCCGAGGATTTCTCCGCGCTTAACTTCAAACGAAACGTCACGGACGGCTTGAACTTCTCCCGCCGAAGTAAAAAAAGACGCGTTTAAATTTTTTATGCTTAAAATATTTTCATTGCTCATTGATTTTTTATTATTTCCTTTTTGAGTTTGTTTAATCTATAGGGAGGCGGAGGGGGTATTGTTTAAATACAGTGCCGTGATTGCCTATGCTTGCAACGCTACGCCGCAGGAACGCGCCATAGCTCTTTTTTAAAAAAGCACAGCGCATAAAAATTTCTTACGCGTTGTGCTTTTAATTTTTTCTTGCTTAACGGATTACATAGCCTTTAGTCTTTAAACTTTCGCGGACTTTATTATGAACTGCTTCGACTTCTTCGTCCTTTAAAGTTTTTTCGTGCGACCTGTAGCTCAAGGAGTAGGCCAAGCTCCTGAAGCCTTCGGGGATTCCCTTAGGCCCTTCGTAAATATCAAAGAGCCTTAACTTTTCAAGCGTTAGATCGCCGGACTCGTTGACGGAGTTTTTAATATCTTTCATGACTTCGTCGTTACTCTTGTCCTTTGAAACTAACATGGAAATATCTCTGAACGATGCCGGGAATTGACTCGCTGGTTTGAATTCCGGCTTGTTCCTTTCGGTTAAGAAAGTTAAATCAATCTCAAAGACATATACGCCGCTAACGTCGAGTTCTTGTTCGATTGCCGGCTTGAGTCTTGCAACGAATCCGATTTTCTTGCCGTCAACAAAAATTTCTGCTGTCTGTCCTGCGTGAGTAAAAGCTTCATGCCCGGCTTTGAAAATCGGAGTGTAGCCTCGCGCTTTTATTAAGGCTTCGACATCGGCTTTGACGTTGTAGAAATTTTCGCTGCGGTTGTCGAACGGTGAGCGCGTGTCTAGACCGTTGAATAAAATTCCTGCCGCATGCTCCGGCTCAATGTGATCTTGAACGGAGTCTTTCAAGAAGACTTTGCCTTGCTCAAATATTCTTATCTCATCACGCCAGCCTGAAGTAATGCTCGTCTTGAGTCCCATTAAAAGCCCCGGCAAAAGAGTCGTCCTCATTGCCATTTGATAGCGGCTTATCGGGTTGGCAAGCGTTAAAGTTTTTGAGCGTATGTCATCTTCCGGAAGTCTTAACTTTTGGGGGAAGTCCAGCGGCAAAAAGCTGTACGTTAAAACTTCAGTGTAGCCCCGCGCCATTAAAATATTTCTCACGAAGCCCGCAAGCTCCATTCCTTCTCCAACGTCTGCACGCCTTGGAAGTTCGCCCGGCAGTTTCTCCGGCTCGTCATTGTAGCCTCTGTAGCGTCCTACTTCTTCGATTAGATCTTCTTCGATTGTAATATCGGGCCGCCATGTTGGAGGCAGGAAGATTTCTTCTTCTGAATTCCCTTTAACATGTTCGATCCCGAAGCCCTCCAGAATTTTTACGGCCTCGTTCATATCGTCCCATGTCAAATAAGTAGAAAGTTTTTTGCGCGTAAGTTTTATAGGCTGGGGGACGTTGAATTGATTTTCAGCGCTCAAGGGTTTGTAGTCAACGACAGCGCCGCACCATTCTTGAATTAAATTTGTCGCGGCCATTAAAGCTGTCTTGCTCAAAGCAGGATCTACAGTACGGGCGAATCTGAAAGCAGCTTCGGAATTTATTCCGAGTCTTCGT
Source organism: Synergistaceae bacterium (assembly GCA_017450825.1). GTDB lineage: Bacteria > Synergistota > Synergistia > Synergistales > Aminobacteriaceae > JAFUXM01. The sequence continues at coordinate 8,811 of JAFSSV010000097.1, read as the reverse complement.
GACGTATGACCGACTCTAATCGGTGAAAAACACGCGCTTTCAATAACTATTGTGCTTGTGTCGGGGTTAATTCCTGTCTGTTCGCCGCCCATGACTCCGGCCAAGGCAATAGCTTCTCCGCCGCTCGTGATTAACATATCGCGTTCGGTCAAGTCGCGTTCTTTGCCGTCAAGCGTTGTCATTTTTTCGCCGGCTTCAGCAGCTCTTACTGTAATTTCACGGGCCGGGAGCGTGTTCAAGTTGAACGCGTGAAGAGGCTGGCCCAACATCAACATAACATAATTCGTAACGTCAACGGCGTTATTAATCGGCCTCATTCCCAAGTGAGCAAGATCAATTTTTACAGTCAGAGGCGAGTCAAAAATTTTCGCGCCAGTCGCAAGCCCGAGCCTGTAACATAAGCAGCCCTTATCAGGAAGAGAAATCTTCCCGAAGTCTTCGGACCATTCTTTTTCCTGTTTAATCGGCCTTAACCATTCAGGAATTTTTAAAATTGACTTGGGATAGAGTCCTTTAATCTCCCTTGCCATTCCAAGAACGCTCAATAAATCGCCGCGGTTAGGAGTAATCGAAACGTCAAGGATAACGTCGCCTATATGATAAAGATTTTCGGCTTTATCTCCGGGCCTTGCGTCCGGCGGCAAGATTAATAACCCCGAAGGATCGTCAACGTCATTGAGGCCAAGCTCTGCGGCGCTAAGCATCATTCCGGAACTTTCAACGCTCGCAAAATTTCTTGTGCCAAGTTCCATTCCGTTCGGGAGGACTGCTCCGGCTCCGGCATAAAAAACTAAATCGCCCTTTTTAATATTCGTTGCGCTTGTCACGCAGACGTGAAGACCGTTGCCGGTGTTTAAGTGGGCTACATTATATTTTCTTTCAGCCGGGTGAGTCTCCAGCGCATCAACGCGAGCAACTACTACGCCTTTCATTTTTCCGGCAGTGTAATTTATGCCTTCGACTTCAGAACCTGAAAAAGTTAAACGTTCGGCCAATTCCTCCGGAGTCAAATTTGAAGGCTGAATGTCAATAAAATTTTTTAAAAGCTCAAGAGAAATTAACATGATTTACTTCGCCTCCTCAAAGCCCGAAAGAAAATATGAAACGTTCCCGTCAAATAATAATCTCAAGTCGCTTATTCCATATTTCAGCATAGCCATTCGATCGAGTCCTATACCAAAAGCAAAGCCGTTATAGACTTCCGGATCAATTTTTCCAGCGCGTATTACATTGGGGTGTACCATGCCCATTCCGACGACTTCGAGCCAGCCTGTTCCGTGACATACGCGGCAATGTTCATCATGCCCGGAGCATTCGACGCATTCAATATCTAATTCCATAGAAGGCTCTGTGAAAGGGAAATAACTTGCCCTGAATCTATAGCGCAAGCTCCGCCCGAAGAAAGCGTTAAGCATTTCGGACATTGTGCCCTTCATGACGCTGAAGGGGACGTTCTTGTCTATCAACAAGCCTTCCATTTGATTAAACATTGGTGAATGAGTCGTGTCATTGTCGCGGCGGTAGACTTTGCCCGGACAGATTATTCTAAGAGGCGCTCCGTACTTCAACATTGAACGAACCTGTACAGGCGAAGTGTGAGTCCTTAAAAGCGTCCCGTCCTGAAAATAAAAAGTATCCTGCATATCCCTTGCAGGGTGCCATGAAGGAACGTTAAGGCATTCAAAATTATAAAATTCTTCTTCCTTTTCCGGCCCTGTTGCTACTGAATAGCCTAAACCCTGCATGATATTTGCGATCTCGTGCATGGTCTGAATTACAGGGTGAAAGGCTCCGACGCTACGGCCTTTTTCCGGGAGGGTTACGTCAATTTTTTCGTTGATTTCCTGCTGTTCGTTTTGGGAGTCTCGAATCTTTTTGCTTGTCTGTTCGAGTTGTGATTCTATTTCGTCGCGGAGGGTATTAAGTTCTTGGCCTGCTGTCTTGCGTTGGTCTTGCGGTAATTTTCCAAGTGAGCGAAGCAATAACGTAAGCTCACCTTTTTTGCTCGTGAACTTGACTCTAAGTTCGTCAAGATCTTGGAGCGTTCGGGCATTAGCGAGGGACTCTCTGAAAGAGTCCCTTACTGCTCCGATATTTAATTCTTGTCCTTCCTGCATTACAACACAGCCTTGACCTTTGCTACGAGTTCTTTGAATGCTGCTGCGTCATGAATAGCAAGCTCGGAAAGCATTTTTCTGTTCATGTTGATCCCGGCCTTCTTGAGTCCGTTCATGAATACGCTGTAGCTCATGCCTTCAGCGCGAACGGCGGCGCTGATACGGGTAATCCAGAGCCTTCTGTAATCGCGCTTCTTTCTTTTGCGGTCGGCGTATGCTCTTGAAAGCGCGGCGAGATAAGCTTCACGCGCTCTTCTGTAAACATTTTTGCGCTGGCCCCAATAGCCTTTAGTAATTTTAAACAGCTTCTTGCGCTTTTTATCGCTTGCGCTTGCGCCCTTAACTCTCATTAGTAATCACGAGTCCTTTCTGGAATATTTATTAGTCATAGGGGAGCAAATGTTTCATCTGCCCGGAGAGTGCGTCTGATACGTAGCCGGTTTCTTTGAGTCTGCGCATTCTTGAAGGCTTCTTGTGTACAAGAATGTGAGATCTGCTGCACTTACGATAAGCGAACTTTCCGGTCGCTGTTTTGAAAAAGCGTTTCTTTGCTCCTGAATGTGACTTTAATTTTTGCTTTGCCATAAAAAAATTATTCTCCTTTCGGTTGGGCGGGCTGCTTGGGACTTTGGCTTGAGCCAGCGGCCTGCGGTGTTAATAAAACTCTCATGTAGCGTCCTTCCATCATTGGCTTTGACTCGCATTTGCCGACGCTTTCACATTCAGCGATAACGCGGTTTAAAACTTCTTCGCCTCTGTCTAAGAAGGACATTTCGCGGCCTCTGAAAAATACAGAGACTTTGACTCGGTGTCCGCTTTCAAGAAAAGTTTTTACGGCTTTAGTTTTAAAATCAAAATCATGGTCATCAATTTTTGGCCGCATTTTGATTTCCTTAAGAGCCTGAACTTTTTGTTTTTTGCGGGCATCTTTTTCTTTTTTCTGTAACTGATAGCGATACTTCCCGTAGTCCATAATTCTGCACACGGGAGGCTGTGCCATTGGAGCAACTTCGACGAGGTCGAGTGATTGCTCCTGTGCCATGCGTATGGCTTCGATAGTGTTAGTAATTCCTACTTTGACCCCGTTTTCGTCCACGAGCAAGACTTGTGCCGATGTGATCTCGTTATTAACGCGAGGGGCGTTGTCTTCGTTGCCGGGCAATATTTCTCCTCCTTCCGATTTTCTGCCGCAGCGTTGCATAAAAAATCAGGGCCGCTCGTTTTTTTTACAAGAAGCCCTGATATTATATGCATGTATAGTTTCAGATTCTTTTTAAGATTAGCTTCTTGATATTCCCCGGCAATACGATAACCGCTCGGGGGAGCTTTATTTACTTTTTTCTTTCAATCCACGCTCCCCGTGAAGGAAGCGATTAAAAATATATCACATTTTCAATTTATATTAAATATACCACATAATATTTTTTGGGGAAAGTAATCCCTGCCGGTTCGCCTTGTTTATGTAAATTAACAACTCCCTAATGCCTCCCTCGGGGGAGGGGAAGGGCTTGCGCCTGTGGGGGTCTTTAAAGAGAAGAGGGCCAGCTTGCTGGCGAGGGGGTTATTTCTAAAAAAATTTTTTTTATGTCATAATCTCCGATATATAGAATAAGAATCATAAGAATCTTTTAGAAGGGAGAAATTTTGAAGCATGAAAAAATTTTTTAAAGGCGTTTATTTTTGTATGATTGCCGCAATGATTTTTTCAATGTCCGGCTGCGGCGGCGGTGGCGGAGGAGGGAGTTCCAGTCCCTCAAGCAGCGGACAGAACACAGGCAGCGGCACTACTACAAGCCCAGGAACTTCAACGGCGGTAAATTATCCGGTTAGTCAAGTCGCTGTGATTTCTTCTCCGGCTATCGAAAAATATAAAAGCTATAGAATTTACAAAGGCGTTACGCTCTCTAACATGGACAACGCTCAATATTTTGTAGTTACAGATACCGGCGACGAGTCCTCACAGGCTACGCTCAATCTCGGCTTCACTCAACAGCTTGGAAGTTCAGATACGCTTGCAATAGTCAATGACTCAACGGGGAGAGTCGTCTTTGCTTATAACCCACTCGGCACAAGCAACACCTGGAAGACCGGCGGCGATGTCAGAATCTCCGGCGGAACTCTTATGACTTATCGAAGCTTGACAATAGACAAGACTTTTAATCCTTCGGTTGCTGCTCAAGCTGCTAATATAGTCTTGTCCGAAGAACAGGAAATAATTGAAATTAAACTCAACAAAAATAAAGCTACGTTTACTTACGCTAACCCCGATTACGATGAAGAGTACGACCCTAAAGAAGACCCCGACGGCGATTGGGCCTACACTAAATATAAAACTATAACTGAAAACGTAGTGAGCTACGATTACTCATGGCACGCCGACCCCGACCACGACGAAGAATATTACACCGAAGGCATGAACGGCGACGTTACGAACGATACGGCTTATGACGATTTATATATCGCTCATGATATCCGTTATATTTCGAGCGCTTTAGATTTTCGTGCCGATCAGATAGGGACTAAAGACGGCGAAGAGGAATACGTAGTCTTTTATTCTACGGACGTTGTAAGCGAAACAGGTTATTATGATGACGAAGATTATACCGAGTACACTATTCCTTATATTTTTGCGACGCTCCCCAAGCAAAATAATTCAACGCTCGAACAAACAAAGGCACGAATGACTCACACGGCTAAAGAAGCTTATGATAATCCCGTCCTTCATATTAATAATTACGGAATTTATTCGCTCACTGGAACTTGGAACGGTCAAATTTGCGTGGACGCTGACGCGATTATTATTCTTAACGGCGTAACGATTAAATGTACAGCTGGCCCGGCGATTATCTTTAACAATCCTAACGAATATTCTACGAGCGAATACGGCCCCGATGACGAAGAAACAGTAGTGTCAACTTCCCTTGACCTTGGACAGAATTTAATTGACGATCTTTTTACTCACGAAGCAAATTTAATTATTCTTGCGGACGGAAAGACTAACACCGTAACAGGCTCTAACGTTTACAGAATTCTCAAAGCCGAGTCGAAGTACGGTTATGACATTGACGGCGAAAATATCAGCGCTCAAGAAAAGCTCGTGAAGATGGACGGAGCTATTTATTCTTATGTTTCATTAGCTATTGCCGGAGGCGAAAAGGGAACGGGCAAGCTCACAGTAAATTCTACATCGCTTGAAGGCATTGGCTCCGAACTTCATATGACGCTTGACGGCGGAAATGTCACCGTAACGGCTTCGGACGATGCTATCAACGTCAACGAGGATAATATTTCTGTCTTTACTATGCTCGGAGGAACTTTGACTCTTAAATCAGCTTACGGTGACGGAATAGACTCGAACGGTTATGTAGTTTTGAAGGGCGGTACGTTGAATATCACGGCCGGTTCACAACAAATTAATTCAGCAGGTGAAGCGGGAATCGATTCAGAAAAGGGCGTTTATATTTCTGATGATGTCAAGCTCAAATGGACAGCCGTTAAACAGAATACTCCTGTTAATCCGACTCCTACTCCCACTCCCGTAAGCCCTGACAAGCCCGGCACAAGTCCAGATATTCCAGCTCCGGTGAGTCCAGATAACCCCGAAAAGAGTCCAGATGTTCCGCCTTCGCCTTCGATCCCAACACCGACTCCGACTCCAACGCCTACTCCTACTCCCACTCCCTCAATTCCTGTACCTGTAGCGCCGATTGTTGTTAATCCTGTAGCGCCTGTAGTTGTTCCGGTGGTGCCTGTTGTTCCTGTCGTAGTTCCACCGGTTGTCCCCACGCCGGAGACTCCTGAAACGCCAACGCCACAAGCCCCGGAAGTTCCAGAAGGTAATGACCCCGAGCCGGCGATTGATAATACAGAAGCTGATCCGGCCCCTGTGAGTCCTTACATCCCGAGTCCTTCGGAGCAAGTCGTTACTCCCGGAAGCTCAATAAGCCCGTACTACGAGAACGAGTATTTTTATTACGCTACTACAGTTACGACTAGCGGCGACACCGTAACAGCTCCTAATGACGCTTCAGTGTCAAGCACAAAGACCAACGATAACGGAGTAACGTCAATAAATATTGGCCTTGGAAGTACAGGAAGCTATATAGCCGAAGACACGGAGACAAGCAAGCCGAGAATAGCAAGTCCTTCAGGGACGGTCTTACAGCTTGACAGAAAAGTTAATACTTTCTCCGGAATAGTTTTCTAGCTGAACAAAATACAAATAATTTTCCCCCGTTTTAGAGCGGGGGAATTTTTTTTGATAAACTATGTAAAAAATTAAAAGGAGGAAAATATTTTGCAGGATTTTGTTAGATTACTTGAAGCTATTGATGACTTTCTTTATTATCCGGTCTTGTTGGTTGTTTTAACATTGGCTGGAATTTATTTTTCGTTCAGAACGAAATTTGCGCAGATACGTCTATGCAAAGAGGCTATACGAGTCATAATGGAACACCCCAAGGATAAAGAAAACGTATCGCCTTTTCAGGCGCTTATGATTTCTACGGCCTCAAGGGTAGGGACAGGAAATATAATCGGCGTTTCTACGGCAATATGTTTAGGCGGGCCGGGGTCGGTCTTTTGGATGTGGGTGCTTGCGATTTTGGGAGGAGCAAGCGCGCTTGTTGAAAGTACCTTAGCGCAAATTTACAAGTGCAGCAACCCGGAACTTAATCAAAGTTACGGAGGCCCTGCTTATTATATTGAACATGCTTTGCACAGCAAATTTATTGCGGTGATATTTTCGATTTTCCTGATAGCTACATATGCCTTCGGGTTTAACGCGCTCTGCTCGTATAATTTGCAGTCTACTTTTTCGGTCTATAGCTTTTATGACCGCGGCACAACGCCTTTAATAATCGGAATAATTTTATCTATCATTATTGCTTGGTGTTTGTTTGGCGGCGGAAAAAGAATTATAAACGTTGCCAGTGTTCTTGTGCCGTTCATGGGAATTATTTATGTAGCTGTCGCGCTCTTTATAATGCTCAAGAATATAAGCGTATTGCCCTTGGTCTTTAAATTAATTCTTCGGGACGCTTTTAATTTTAAGGCTATCTTGAGCGGCGTGTCGGGTTCATGCTTGATATACGGAATTAAGCGCGGATTATATTCGAACGAAGCCGGCGTTGGTTCGGCTCCCAATGCAGCAGCAGCGGCTTACACTTCTCACCCGGTAAAGCAGGGGCTTGTTCAGATGCTTTCGGTTTATATTGACACGATTTTAATTTGTTCGGCTACGGCTTTTATATGTATTGTCTACGAGCCGGGCTCGTCATTAATTGCCGGAGCAGAATATGTACAGCTTGCAATTAGATCGGGACTTGGAAAATACGGGCCTTTATTCATAACTTTAGCTATGATTTGTTTTGCGTTTACGACTCTTATCGGGAATCTTTTTTATATTCCCAACGCCTTGGCCTTCATTAATAATAAAAAAATGCCGGGGAAAAAATTTATGAATGTCTTTTGGGTTATATGTTCGCTTGTAGTTTTAGTCGGAGCTATTCTCCCGATGTCGGCGGCTTGGGCCTTAGCTGACATAACTATGGGCGGCATGACGCTGATAAATATTCCGAGCATTATGCTTTTAGGCGGAGTATTTTTCAAAGCCCTCAAAGATTACGAGCAGCAAAAACGCGAAGGCAAAGATCCTGTATTTCTTGCAAAGAACATAGGACTCGATCCGGATAAACTGGACTACTGGAAATAAAAAAATTTCCCCCGTTGTAATGCGGGGGATTTTATTTTTATTGAAGTCTGTTCCACATGTGAGGAGGTGCAAACAACGACAATCCACAGCCGTCTCGTGGAAGTTGGTTAGCCGATCGTACCGTAACGGTCTTACCGCATCTTGAACACTGATAAACTTGCTGCTGGGCTTGCTGTGTTTGTCTTTGGGCCTGTTGGGCTTGTTGATAAGTTGCCTGTAACTGCTGCTGGACTTCTTCAAGCTCTGCAGTATATCGAGATTCTAATTCCTGTCTTTCTAATAAGGCGGCTTCTCCTGCGACTGCGAGAATTTCAAGGACGTTCACAAATGTTTTTAATTGTTCATTCGTAACAAAGTGTGCTTCAGCTTCTTTTTTTGGAGCAAAGCCTATTTCTGTAGTGGAAGTATCATTTCCAAAAACTTCAGCTTTAATGATAACCCACTCAGTACCATTCGGATGTGTCCATTCTCCGAGATAAGCATAACTATAAATGGCAAAATAATTTTCCTGATGACCGCCATATTCTTCAGATATTATTCTGGCTTCTAGATTGGGCTGTGAACGCAACTGAAATTCATTAAGAAAATATACGGAATTTATATTTCCATCATATTTGTATTGTCCCTTGTCCAAAAGATAGTTTGGCAGTTTTTTGTTGTCAATAAGCTGTCCGATTTCTTTCTTGGCTTGCTCTTGGTCAAAAGGTGTTATTTTATAAACGTCTTGGATTTGTTGTTGTATTCTTACTCTGTATTTTTCTGAATAGGCTTCATAATCAGACATAAAATCTCTTGTAAACTTAAAAAAATCAGATTCCTTGCGCGATATTGCCTCCCAGCCTGGATAATAACGCGCAATCATTCCTTGGCCTTCGGGCATTGCATCAGCTCTCACACTGAACAACAGAGCAACAACAATCAACAACCAGAATTTAAATGAGTTTGAGAACGGGTGGGGGGGGGGGGTAAAAATTTTAATAT
>JAFSSV010000096.1 GCA_017450825.1 Synergistaceae bacterium | reverse complement strand
TTCGGCGGCCGCCAAGACCGCCAAAACCATTTCCATATTTTCAACGTTGAAAGCACCTATAGCGTACTGATTTTTTTTTGCGTCAAGTAATAATTCACGTGAAGTTACGAGCAATTATTTTTTTCTCCTTTTAAGATTTAAGATAATCATTTTTACACATTGCCTCCCTTGTGTAAGGGGAGGTGTGAACGAAGTGAACCGGAGGGGTTGAATATTAAAAAAAATTTTTTTTAATAACCCCCTCGCCAGCAAGCTGGCCCTCTCCCCCTTAACAGGGGGCGCAAGGATTTCTTTGACATCTTCTATTTCCTTTACACCTTGCCTCCCCTGAAAGGGGAGGTGCCGAATGAAATGAGGCGAAGGGGTTATGCTTAAAGGCTCCGAAGTACACACCAAGGGAAGCTAAGCTTTTTTACATTTCTCCCCGTTCGATTGCTACGATACCTGTTCGGGCAAGCTCAATAATTCCGAACTCTTCTAATAAAGTTTTAAATGCGCTCGTCTTTTGGTCGTCGCCGGTGACAGAAATCGTCAAGCTGTCCGGCGTAATATCAATTACAGATCCGCGGAAAATATTTGCGATCTGGATAATTTCATTTCGGGTTGCCTTGTCGGCCGCGTTGACTCTGACAAGCATTAACTCACGCCTTATAGACTTGGAAGTATCAAGAATTTTTACGTAATGAATAGGAACAAGCTTTCTTAATTGAGCGCATAATAATTTTATTCTGTCCTTGTCAGAATAAATTTCAATCGTGAAGCGCGTGACGTTTTGATCAACCGTCCAGCCCGCCGCTATAGTTTCAATGTTATAGCCCTTGCGCGAAAATAAATGAGCAAGCTGCGACAACGCTCCGGCTTCATTGTCCATAGCCGTAACGATCGTGTAGCGCTTTAAACCTTGAGTTGATTCTTTTGCCTGCATAATGACACCTCCCCCTTAATAAAGCATGAAATCAGAAATAAAACTGCTGCCGCCTACCATTGGCCTGACCATTTCGTCAATATTAATTTTGCAGTCAATAACCCAGCCCCGTCCGTCAGGACGTGACTTTACAGCTTCAGTTAAAGCTTTTCTCAACGCTTCAACGTCACGAACTTCACGTCCGTTAAGTCCATAGGCTTCGGCTAATTTTGAAAAGTTCGGGCCGCGGTCAAGAGTAGTCTGCGAGTAGCGCTCGTTATAAATTAAATGCTGCCATTGGCGCACCATTCCAAGCGTTGAATTATTAAACAAAAGCGTAATGATTGGGAGCTTGTAATATTCTTCAGTGCAAAGCTCGTGACAATTCATTCTGAAGCTTCCGTCGCCCGTGACATGCAAGACAGTTTTTTCAGGGTTGCCGGCCTGCGCTCCTATAGCCGCGCCTAGGCCGAAGCCCATTGTCCCGAAGCCTCCGGACGTAATTAACTGGCCTGGATAATCAAATTTAAAATGCTGGATCGCCCACATCTGATGCTGTCCAACGTCTGTAGTGACTATAGTGTCATCGGGCAAAATTTCTGCGGCACTCGATAAAATTTCTTTGGGCGTTAAAGTTCCGTTCTCGGGGTCGTCGTATTCTGTTTCGCGTTTGAACGAGAAGACATAATTTTTCCAGTCGTCGTGTTTAGTGTCGCGCTTTAATTTTGCCAGGAGCAAATTCAAAATTTTCTTAGCGTCGCCTACTATACTAAGATCTGTCTTAACGTTCTTGTCAATTTCCGAAGCGTCAATATCAATATGAACTATCTTGGCACGATTTGCAAAGCCTGCGGGGTTAAGCGTAACTCTGTCAGAAAATCTGCAGCCAACAGCAACCAATAAATCACACGCAGCACAAGCCATGTTAGAAGCTTGTGAGCCGTGCATACCGATCATTCCGGTTTTAAGATCATGACCGCCGGGGAAAGCTCCGCCTCCCATTACAGTTATAGCTACGGGCGAGTCAATGCGAGTCGCAAGCGTCCGGAATTCCTGTGAGGCTTTAGCACGTACGACTCCTCCGCCGCAAATTAACAAAGGCTTCTCGGAATTATCTATAAGCTCTGCAAGTCTTTCGATAGCCTTTAAATCTATTTCGGGATAGCTGACGCTTGGGTGATGAGTTTTCAGTAAGCGTTGAAGTCTTGTGTCAGGCATTGCGG
>JAFSSV010000095.1 GCA_017450825.1 Synergistaceae bacterium | reverse complement strand
GGGTTGCTTTCCAACAGGGCCAGCTTGCTGACAGGGGGTTATTTATAAAAAAGGGGGATGTCATCTTGTTGACATGGGGCTATTTTTCAACAAGGGCCAGCTTGCTGTTCGCCAAGCCTTCGGCGTGTTGCGCGGCCGGGTTATAGTTTTTTAAGTGTGCTTGCCAATAAAAAATACTTAAAAAAAGAAAAAATGCCTAAGTAAAAAAGTCCATGACCAATTTAGACCTTGAGATTAAAATACTCCCGTAAAAAATTTTATGGAGGTATTTTTTTATTATGAAAAGCAAAAAATTTTTAGCGCTGTCCTTAGCGCTTGCTTTAATTATTTCTTTAACGGGAGGAGCATTCGCCGCGGGCGTTCAGCCTAACCCGATTGTAGAGATCGTTAAGAAGGCTTCGATCGCTGTCGTTAATATCGACGTTGAAAAAACTGCAAAGCGTTCTTTTTCTCCTTTTCCGTTTGACGATGATCCTGTCTTTAAGCATTTCTTCGGAGATGCTTTTAAAGATTTCACGCGTTCCGTTCCAATGAAGGGCCGCGGCTCGGGCTTCATAGTTTCAAAAGATGGATTGATCTTAACGAATAATCACGTTGTTGACGGCGTAGATAAAATTACAGTTTCAGTTCTCTTGAAAGACGGCGAGAAAAAAACTTACACCGCTGCTATTAAAGGCAATGATCCCGCGTATGACTTGGCGCTCTTGAAGATCGAACCCGATAGCGATCTCCCGACCCTTGAGCTTGGAGACTCGGACGTTCTCGAAGTCGGCGAATGGGTCGTAGCTATCGGCAACCCTTACGGCTTTGAACATTCAGTTACGGCCGGAGTAATCTCGGCAAAGAACAGAGGAATTCATACGCAGGAAATTAATTTCGATGATTTCCTCCAGACTGACGCGGCAATCAACCCCGGCAACTCCGGCGGCCCGTTGCTTGATATGGAAGGCAAAGTAATCGGAATTAATACTGCTATTGTTCCTTATGCTCAAGGCATGGGCTTCGCTATTCCGGTTAATAAGGCCAAGGAAATTATGAAAGATCTTGAATCGTTCGGCCATGTTAAACGCGGCTGGCTTGGTGTTTCAGTTCGTGACGTTTCGCCGGAGATGGCCAAGGCTTATAAAGTTCCGGAGAGCGGCGGCGCTATGATTAATGACGTTTTCAAAGGCGATCCGGCCGACAAAGCAGGTATTAAACGCGGCGACGTTGTAATCGAAGTCAACGGAGAGAAAATCAAAAACGCTAACGCCTTCGTACAAAAGGTCAGGACGCTTGCTCCCGATTCGACAGCAAAATTAACTGTCATTCGTAAAGGCAAGAAATTAAATTTCAGCGTCAAGCTCGCTGAACGTGCCAACACCGCCGACGGAGGCAACAAAGCCTCTGCAAGTTCCAGCACAGGAGCTAACGTTCTCAAAGAGTTCGGAATTAATAAAGTCGAAAAACTTTCTGAATCGCTCAAGCGCAAATATAAAATTGATTCAGGAAGTGAAGGACTCGTTGTAACTGAAATTGATAAAAATTCTCAGGCAAGATTCGATATTGAGCTGCGCGAGGGAGATTTATTAATTGAGGTCAACGGCACTGAAGTTAAATCAATCGAAGATCTTAAAAAGGCAATCGGCAATGAAGACACGCTGCTCCTCATGATTGAACGTGAAGGCGCTACGTTCTTTATCACTGCGACTAAAGACAAAGACGAAAAGAAATAAAAAAATCTTTTCATTTTTAAAGAGGCTCCGGGATTTTTTTCCGGGGCTTTTTTTATTTTATATAGCGTCAAGTTTGCTGAATAATGTTAGAATACACGCATCTATTTTTTTATTTAAACAAAGACATAAAAATTTTTTTTAATATAGTAAAAGCACCTTAAAAGTAATAAACCCCTCCGCCTCATTTCATTCGGCACCTCCCCTTCCAGGGGAGGCAAGGGGTAGAGGGAATAAAAGATGTCGAAGAACTC
>JAFSSV010000094.1 GCA_017450825.1 Synergistaceae bacterium | reverse complement strand
CTTTCAGGGGAGGCAAGAGTGTAAAGGGAATAAAAGATGTCAAAGAACTCTCTTGCGCCCCGCCGTCCCTGTAAGGGAAGGGGGACCGCTTGCGGTGGAAGGGTTGGGGGAGAGGGCCACGAAGTGGCGAGGGGGTTATTTTCAAGTGCTTTTACTATAAAAATAGCTTGAAATCAAAAATAAAATTTGATATAACTGTGAAACAATTTTGCCGAACAGTACGTATGATTAACGTAAAATTAAGAAAGTGGATTGAAATATGAGCAAGGCAACTGATGAAGTAAACAGAAGAAATATGAGCAAACTGCGCCGGGAGATGGGCGACACAATACGCCAGGCCATGGACGATCCTTCAATTATTGAAGTTATGCTTAATCCAGACGGCACAGTCTGGACAGATAAACTTGGAAAGGGTATGGAGTATCTTTGTGATATGTCAGACGTTCAGGCCCTTCAAATGCTTGGCACGATTGCTCACATGCTTGGCACTGTTATCAACGTAAATAATCCGAAGGTTGAGGGCGAACTTCCCGGTGACGGGAGCCGCGTTGAAGGAATCATTCCTCCGATAGTTCCCCGGCCTTCATTTAATATAAGAAAGAAAGCTTCGGCGGTCTTTTCGTTAGAAGAATATGTGAAGTCCGGACGGGCGACTGAAGAGGACGTAAATATTTTGCGTGAGGCTATAAAGGCCCGCAAGAATATTCTTGTCGTCGGAGGTACAGGTACGGGCAAAACGACCTTTGTAAATGCTATCTTGAATGAAATGCACTTATTAACGCCGCAGCACAGGCTTGTTATTCTCGAAGACACTCAAGAGCTTCAGTGTACAATGGACAATTTTGTACGAATGAGAACAAGCAATAATGTTTCAATGCAAGACCTTTTAAAAATTACAATGCGCCAGCGCCCTGACAGAATAATTATCGGCGAGGTCAGAGGCAAAGAGGCCCTTGATATGGTCAAGGCTTGGAACACCGGACACCCGGGCGGAGTCTGTACAGTTCACGCTAACAGTGCAGAGGCCGGACTATATAGAATTGAGCAATTAATCTCCGAAGTATCTGAAAGTCCAATGCGCGAATTAGTAGGCGAAGCTATCGACATTGTAGTTTTCTTGACGAGGGATCCCAAGATCGGGCCCAAGCTTACGGAGCTTATAGCGGTTGATGGAGTCGATATTACGACTAACTCATATATTTTTAGAGACTTGCGGGCCAAGTCCGAAGATAACGAGAAAGCAAGCTAAGAATTTTTTCTGATTGTTTTTTAAAATAATTTTTTCTATAATTACCGCGTTTTTAAATTTTTTATTGAAAAGGGAGTTTTTTTATGTCTCTCAACAAAAGTTTTTCGAGATGGTTATTTGACCATCAGCAGGTAATTTTCATGTCGCTTCTTTTGGTTGCTCTTCTTTGCCTTCCTATGTCGTCATTCGCAACTGAGGGCCAGGATATCGGCTTCAACAAGCAGCTTGATGCCTTTGTAAAAGTTCTTTCCGGTAAGACAACAACGTTAGTATGTGTTGTTGGCGTTTTCTTTGCTGGCGCTATGTTGATTTTCGGCGGTGACCTTGGTTCATTTGGCCGTACTATCATGATGATCGTTCTCGTAGGCAGCCTTTTAGGAACGGCTGTAAGCTTTGCTAGCAAATTCATGGCTAGCGGAATGCTGTTGCTTTAGGTTTTCTTATCAGAGTTTCTCGCATAAGCTTAAGAAATACTTAGCGCTTGTGCGTGGATTGAGAAAATGAACGAAGAACAGATACGTATATCACCTGTACGTAAAAGTTTAACCCGTCCGCAGCTGATGTTCGGTTGCGATCGGGTTTTATTTTTACTGTTACTGATAGTTTGTATGGCGTTGGGATTGCCGGGGGGCTTTGCCTCACAAAATTATTTCAATGTCTTTTTGTCTGTCGTGATATTCTTTGTAGGAACTCACGTGTTGAGAAATATAACTAAATTTGACTCAAAGGCCTTCCCTATTTTTCAGAGATCTGTTAAATATTCAGATAGTTATGAGGCTGTTCCGCCGGCCACATACAAAGACAATTATTAAGGTAAGTAAAATTTTAGAAACTCAGGGGGTGTATTAATGCCCAACCAAGCAAATAAAAAAGACAAGCACGGATTTTCGGAATTGCTGCGTTATTCTCATATGCTTTCTCCTGAGGTTATGGCTCTTAAAGACGGGGGAATGCTCGGAGGGTTTTGGATCAACGGGCCGGATCTTGAGAGTTCTACAGTCCGTGAGCTTGAGAGTCTCAGCAATATGATGTCGCGCACTATCAGTCAGCTTGACGTTCGCTGGTGTGTTCATTTTGAATTTGTAAGACGTGAGACTCACGAATACCCCAGCGGTGATTTCACGGAAACCACAACAAAATTAATAGATCTTGAAAGATATGCCCAGTTTGCGAAAGCTTCGGGGCATTTTGAATCTATACAGGCAATGTTCGTAACTTATACGCCTCCTGCCTATTCCCGCAGCGCTCTTCTAAACCGTCTTAAAAAATTAATTTTCGGTATAGATACTTCCAGCGAAGATTTATTAGTCGACAGAGAACTGGCTGCCTTTGAAGTCGTAATGAAAAGATTACAGGACTCAATCAGCATATCTCTTGGCGTTCGCAGAATGGTATTTCACCCGGACGAAGGGAAGGAGTATTCTGGAACTTCTGAACTTCTTGAGGCGGTTAATGCCTGTGTCAACGGAAAATGGCACCCGATACGCCTGCCCGCGTTCCCGTATTATCTTGATTGTTTCCTTGCCCGCGATTGTTTGAACGGGGCGCATTTAAATTATGGCGACGATTATATTCAGTGTGTGTCGCTGATAAATTATCCGGCTGGAACTTTCCCTACTATTCTTTATAACTTGCAGACTATGCCGATAGAGTTCAGGTGGTCGAACAGGTTTTTATTAACAGACATGCACGAGTCCATAACTCAAATCGAAACCAAGCGAAGACAATGGACTCAAAAGATCAGAAGTCTTACGGCACAGATAAGCGGAGCGCAGACCTTCAGAGTTAATCAGGACGCTGTCTCAATGGTCGAAGATCTTGACTCGGCTTTAAAAGACGCTCAAAGCGGCGAAATGGCCTTCGGGAATCACACTTCGACCGTAATATTAAGACACAAAGACCCTGAAGTTCTGGAAGCTACGGCGCGTGAAGTTGTAAAAGTTTTTGAGCGTGCCGGCTGTTCTGCATACCTTGAGAACATGAATAATTTTGAAGCTTTTTTAGGCTCGCTTCCCGGTCATGGTCATGAGAATGTAAGAAAGCCTCTTATAACGGCCGTGAACTTCGCGGATATTTTGCCGCTCTCGAATGATTGGCTAGGCTCAAAGACTGCTCCTTGTCCTTTTTACCCGCCGAATTCTCCTGCGTTATTGCAGGCTGCTGCTTCCGGCAACAGTTTATTCTATTTAAATCTTCACGCTGGTGACGTTGGGCATACTTTAGTCTTAGGGCCTACGGGTTCGGGAAAATCTACTTTGCTGGCGACCATTACGGCTCAGTTTCAGCGCTATAAGGACGGCCAGATATTTTTCTTTGATAACGGGCGTTCGATCTATCCGCTTTGTGAGTCGCTTGAAAACTCGGTCTTCTATGACTTGGGCGGAGCTGAAAGTGAAATAAGCTTATGTCCGCTTGCTGAAATTGATGATCCCGAAGTAATGGCATGGGCTGCTGAATGGCTTGAGATGTTAGTTGAGCTTGTGTCGCCGGGGCTTGTTGATCCGGCGCGGCGGATTTTATTGAACGAAGCTTTAAGAAATTTAGCAGCAAGCACAACCGAACCAAGTGAAAGAACTTTAACCGGCTTTATAACTTCAGTTCAAGATGAAGAACTCAAAGCCGCCTTGAGTTATTACAGTTTGAGTCAAAGCGGCGGTTATCTGCTTGACGGTGACCGCAACGATATTAATTACGCAGCGTTTAATGCCTTTGAAATTTCCGGACTGCTTGAGCGTGATAAAGCTGCGCCGGCGGTCTTGACGTATTTATTTTTCCAGATTCAAAGACGTTTGAAGGGAGCGCCTTCGCTTTTAGTTATTGACGAAGCGTGGACGGCTTTGCGTAATGAATTATTCTCTGAAAAGATTCGCGGCTGGCTCAAGACTTTCAGAAAATTGAATTGCGCTGTCATTCTTGCTACGCAGTCTATTGCGGACGTTGTAAACTCTACAATAAGGGACGCTGTTTTCGAGAGCTGTCCGACAAAAATTCTTCTTGCCAACCCTGATGCAAAAGGAACGCAGCTCGGAGCGTTTTATCGTGATTTCTTACAGCTTAATGAAAGACAGATTAATTTAGTTGCCAACATGGTAAGGAAGCGCGAGTATTACATTGTCTCACCTGCCGGCCGCCGTGTATTTAATCTTTCTCTTGGCCCTGTGACTTTGGCATTCGTCGGAGCCTCAAGCGGTAATGAGCTTGCCC
The DNA here is from genome assembly GCA_017450825.1 of Synergistaceae bacterium. Lineage (GTDB taxonomy): Bacteria > Synergistota > Synergistia > Synergistales > Aminobacteriaceae > JAFUXM01. Next base: position 9,300 of record JAFSSV010000094.1, on the reverse strand, counting down.
GTGTTACGCAGTTGAAGACAGCTTACGGTAGCCAGTGGCCCGTTCAATGGCTGAAGGAGCGTGAGCTTGGCGACTGGGCCCAGGCCTGGAGCAAGCTCGACAGAGAAAATCATCCCAACGTCGAATATGACGAAGAGAATGACGATATGCCCGCGCCGCTTCCTGTACCTGAAGAGGAGGGCCTGATATGAAAAAATTAATCAGCTTGCTTATATTTTTCTCTTTTTTTCTTGCCTCTAACGGTTTTGCTGATGACACGCCGTCGTTTTTCATTGAAATACAAGGCGCGAAAAATAAGTGCCCTATATTTACTTTTCCGTTTAAGTACTGCCCTTGTATAAAGGTAGGTATAGCGTGGGATCCTCAAAATGATGACACTATGAAAAAGCGCGTAACAACTTCGTCAGGGAGAGTCTTTGGAACAGATCCCATGCTCTTGAAACAAATGGAGGCAATGCTAAGCAACGGCGATATTAAATCCGAATTAAGAGGCGCGGGGGAACTTATGACGACTTACACGCTGTCGCAGGGAATTTTGACTCTTGCGGATTCTTATTCGGCGGCTTTGAAGGACGGGGCTTCTCTTTTTTCAGCGCAATTTCCCGACTATAACGCCGGCACTTTTATTTATATGTCAAACGAAGAGAAACGCCTTGCCGATAATTGGCGCAAGATTGAAGCGGGCTATATGTCTTCCATGAGCAGGAGCAACGCAAGATTTGAATCTGAACAAAAAATCCGGAATCAGTTAATAGATGTCTTGAATGAAGATAAAAATACTACGCTTTCCCCCAAGGACGGACAGACTAAAGGCCTTATCGCTGTGACTTCACTGGCTAATCAGGCAGCAGTCTTGATTGAGCGCAACGATCAAAGCGTATCCGGATTTCTTGAAGTTCAGACTCTGGCCAAGCAGACGAAGCGCGCAAGAAAGCAGGCAGTTCGTAATAATGTGCTTATAATGGCTAAAAAGGCTGTGGACGTTTCAAAGAGTTCAAGTTCTTTTAACTTAGGATTTTAAGCTATGAAAAAGATAAGTTTAATCGTAATATTTTTGATAGCGCTGCAAATAATTCCATTAGGCTTTATGAGTCAAAAACAAGAGCGTAAAATCGAACGCGCTCCGCTTTGCACTTGCTGCGGTCATGAACATGTATACGGCCGGGCCGGAGATTTATTGGGGCTTTCTGTTGCTTACGCAAGAGATGAATCCAAAGGAAGTCACCCGTTCAGGGCTGTATATGCGTGTATAGACAAAGCCGCGCAGAAAATTGCGCAGAAGGCTATAGCAAAAGCTACATTTGGGAAGCTTTATCCGTTTGTTCCACAGTTCATAATAAATCAAATTCCTGTACCTTGTCCGTGTTCTTTGCTGTCGCTTGACTCAGCTCTGACTCCTTTTGATATTAAAAACATGCTTGTAGTAAAGACACAAGAGGATATCGAAGACGTTATGAAGAAGCGTAACGATAAGGCGCAGGATGCCCTTTTTCAGCAGCTAGTAATGATTAAAACTAAATCGCCAAAGGGACTTGATACTTTTAAAAAGAATTATGAAAAAGTCCGGACGAGTTTAAGAAATGCAAATGTCTTAGCGATGGCAGATAATTTTGACGTTGAATTCAGAAGGCGTTTTCCTGATTATTCTCAAAAGAAAATGAGCGAAAAGGAAAGAGAAACCGCAACTTATATGCGCGAACTTCTTGACGCTTACATGAAGGCGTTCGGAGAGGCTACACGAACTTTTGACGAAGAGATGGCCTTGCGCACAGATCTTGCTGACAGGCTTGTAGGCCTTCTCACTTTAGCGATAGACCTTATGCCTTTAGCTGTCCGTGATCAAGCTCAAACTGCTGCGTTGCAGTTTACCGGAGATATGGCGGCACACTCGGCTTTTGTAATTGACAGAATGAACCAATACTGGGGCGGTTTTCTGGAAGCCTGCGTGACTTGTCAGATAGAAACCCGCTCAAATAAGGAAACAGCCGTCAAAAACGTTACGGCCATCGGTCAAAATGCTTCAAATTATAAGCCAAGCAGCACAAAAACTTTCAGCCTTGGACTTTAATTTTGAAAGGGGGAAGAAAAGTTATGCGCTTAAAAAATTTTTTATTAATAATTTGCGCCCTCGTCCTTATCTTTCCTGGTGTGGGGTATTGTTGGTTAGCTCAAGAGCCAACACAGGTTGCAATTTTAGGACTTGCGAAAAAAGAACTTGAAAAATTAACGGCAATGGTAGCAGCTCAGGACAAAATGATTAAGCACTTAGACGCAGCCGCTATTGCGTCGATTGCTGTAGAGCGGGGCAAGATTGTAGAAGGTTTTAAGAACATCAAAAAAATCTTACAGGCTACGGACGTTCTAACTCACATGACTGACAATATAGAAATAGCTTTGAAGAAGCGACACCCGGAATGGCAGAGCGGTCTTAGTGTAGCCCAGCTCAAAGCACGCAACGAAGATCGCGATAAAAACTGGAAGGCAACCGCTCAGGCTTATTTGAAAGCTGTCAACCTTACCGCCAAAGATTTCGCTACAGACAATGTAATACGGGAAGCTATTATGAAACTTCTTAATAATCCCAGCGGCCAGACTCAGGCTATTCAGGTTTTGGGCGCGTTGCTTGAACATGCCGATTCAATGCTTGTCCGTAACGAGCAGAGTATTCAGGGCTTCATGACTACATATCTTGAATATGAGCGTGACGAAATTGACAAGCGCGAGCAAATGGGAAGAGGAATTATCGAGGCTTGCGGAAGTTTAAAAACTTTCAGACCTGCGGCGCGTAATTATCGTATGGGGTTTTAAATTCATGAGGTCTAAAAAATTTTTACCCGTAGCTTTTCTTTTGACTGTCTTATTCCTGATTTTCGCTGAACAGGTTTACGCGGCTGCAAGCACTACGCCCGGTGCTAATGCTCCGATTTCTTACGTTGAAGATTTTGCGTCAAAATATCTTTCGAGCATTCTTGGCATAGCGCGTACTCTTTTCGGAGGGCTTGCTACTGTTTCGCTGATTCTTGGGCTTATGAGAATGTTACTGGACGGAGAAATAAACATCGGAACGCTGGTTTCACATCTTACAAAATGGATTCTCTACGTTGGAATTTTTATGTATATCATGTCGACCGGCAATGCTGATACTTTTATTCCTAGAATGATGGTCAATTCCTTTGTTCAGATCGGCTCCAGAGTCGGCGGAGTCGGGAGTGTTGCGCCTGATAACATTCTTGCCGCCGGAATAAAACTCTACGGAAATCTTTTAGAGAAGGGCTGGGAAGCTGGCTGGGGAGATTTTATCGGTGTAACTCTTATCGGAGTTATAGTGCTTGTTGTTGTTGCTATGATTGCCGGAACGATTGCGCTGGCTTTGATAGAAATGCACTTGGTAATATGCGGCGGAGCTATTCTGCTTGGCTTCGGGGGCTTTGAATACACAAGGGAAATAGCAATGAGTTATTTAAAATATTCTATTTCTGTTGGAATAAAGCTCTTAATGATAATGGTAATTTACAAGATTGCTGATACTTTGAGCAGTGCCTGGGCGACTTCTATGGGAAGCTTAACGAGTATGCCGGAGTTATTGACAATGAGCGGCCAAGTCTTGGGAGGAGTCATTACGCTTTATATGGTCGTTAAATATATTCCCAACATTGCACAGGGAATAGTCAATAACGCGTTAATGACTTTTGGCTCGCCTCAAGCCCGTTTTGGCTATCTTGGCTATGTTGAATCAAGAGCAAATATTATTAATTCAAACGGCGCTATGATCAGGGCAATTATAGACTCTTTCAGGGGCCGCGGAGGCGGTGGCAGTGTCTCGACAGTTTCAGGTCAAGACGGAAGCGAAATGTATTCGCCTCGTCCGCCAAGGGCGGGCTATATACCTCCGGCCGGCAACGCAATGAATCCTGGAATATCGCCGGGAGCCAGGTCGGTCGAAGCCTATACACAGCGCGACAGCGGATTGAACGGGGGATATAATGCTCCAGCCGATCCAGGACAAGTTACCAGAATTCCACAAAATCAAAATAACGTTGCGGGAATAGCTAATTATGTTTCAGCCGGGACGATTTTTAACAGTCCAATCGCTCCGGGCGGTTACGTTGGGCCTTCAGGGCCGGTTTTTTCGGGCCAGGGACAAACTCGAAGAGGCGCGCCCAATATTGAAGAAATCATCAACGCAGCTAAGGAAGCAGATAAGCAGAGCGATAATGATACGCCCAAAACACACGTTATTAACAGGAGATAAAAAATGTTCGGAAGAAAGAAAGTTAAAAAACAATATGACGATCAAGACAGATACGAATATGATTTAGGGAACGATGGAGAAAATCCGTATCTTTCAGCGCGAAAAGAATACGGTGATCGTTATGGAGCAGCCGTCAACGAAGCTGCAAGATGGCGACAGATTTCTCTGTTCCTGTTATTTTTGAGTCTGGCCTTCGGCGGAATGATGATATGGCTCGCAAATCAAAATAAAGTTGTTCCCTATGTTGTCCAGATTGACAAACAAGGCTATTCAGTTGCTATTCGTGCGGCAGAAGAATCCCAAGCCACGGACAACAGAGTCGTAATAGCTACGCTCAGCCAGTTTATTCAAAATTTTAAAAGTGTCGTAACCGATCCCCGTGCCCAGCGTAAAATGGTTAATGACGTATATAACTACGTCGCCAAGGGCAGTGCCGCCGAAGCCAGTATCACGCATTATTATACTGAGCATAACCCCTTTCAAATGCCGAACACTAATGTAGAAGTCGAAATCGATTCAGTTTTAGGAGTCGGCGAAGGGGGAACTTCCTGGCAAATTTTATGGGTTGAACGTTTGTATGAAAACGGCACTCTTGACAACAGCACGGAATGGCGGGCGATCGCAACAATTTCTGTATCACCCGTTCAAGATGTGTCTGAAATAATGAAAAATCCTTTGGGAATATACGTCAAAGAAATAAGTATGGCCCAAGACCTTATAAACGCAGGGAACAATTAAGGAGATGTAGTTCAAGTGAAAAAATTTATTAGCGTTGCAAGTTTATTTTTATTTATGATAGCTCCGGCTTGGGGAGCTACGCCGGGCTATGACGAGTCGACCGGGCAAATAATTTTGCCGTCGGAATATCAGGAAGGCCTCATGCGTCAGCAGCAAAGCGACTTAGCAGAAATCGAAGCCGCCGAACAGCGTTACGTTCAGCAGCAGCAAGAAGAGGAAGAACGACAGAAAATTCTTCTCTGGGAAAATCTTGACACAGAAATAAAATTACGCCGCTATGATCAAATGGTCATGGGAATGAAAAAAGAATTCGATGAGGCAAGACACGCTACTAACCCTTTCTTAGGCGAACAGGGCTATGTAATTTATCCTTATGGTGAAGTAGTACCGATCATAACGTGCCGGCCAATGAGAATGACAGATATAGCCCTTGAACCCGGCGAGTCAATCATGGGAATTCACGCGGGCGATACAGTTCGCTGGCAGTTCTCCCCGTCACAATCCATGAAAAATAATCTTCCCGTTGCTCATATTGTCGTCAAGCCTAATCAGCCGGGGATCTCTACAAACTTATTAGTCCATACTGACAGGCGTACTTATAATCTTGACTTCACTTCTTCTGAAAGTCTTGAGTATATTCGCGGCGTAGCCTTCTCGTATCAAATAAGCGACTTGACTTCAACATTCGCAAGTTCTCAAGCCGCTGCTAAAAGACAGACGGGCAAGCTTGAAGACGATTTGCAGCGCGAAGGAATGACCGCAAGCCTTGATGATCTTTATACACGCTACACGATTACGAATAAATCAAAAGTAGATTGGTGCCCTGAAACTGTCTTTGACGACGGCAATAAGACTTATATAAAAATGCCCCCGCGATTTAGCGAAACACCGGCGTTCTATATCGTGCTGGACAGACGCGACACACTTACTAATTACAGAGTCAAGGGCCGTTACTATATCGTAGACAGACTCTTCGATAAAGCGTATATGAGAATAGGAACAAAGCGCGTAGTGATTACCCGCCGTGAAAAATTAGCGGTCAGCAATCAAAAGGCGAGCGACTACATAATCTCAGGAGGTAACAAATAATGGCGGACAATGAGCAATGGTCGGAACGTCTTGCTCCGCCTTCTCAAAGCAATATAAAAAATAACAGATCTTATGCGAAGCGGATAGCCTTGTTTATTTTTATGGGGGCAGGCGCTCTATTCATGTTGCTAATGGTAGCCATAATGAGCGCCACTGATAATATTATATCCAGCGCCCCTCCCGATGAAGTTTTGCAGCCTTCAACGCAAGCAAGCGCTATTATTCCCGTCGTATCGACACCTCCGGAAACTCAGCCCGAAGAGATGACAGTTCCAGAGCCAGATAATACAGACGAGCAAGCGCCGAAATTAACGCCGATATATGTCCCTGCGCCACAGCCCCAAAGCAATGCGGCGAATCCTTATGCTCCCTCAAGAAGGGGCTCACGGACTCGAGGAGATCTTGTTACTGAAAATCAACGCACACTGAACAGCGCAAGACTTCAGGCCGCAAGTTCTCCTACTGTTGTAGCAGGCTTTGTAAGTGAAAGCTCCAGCTCGCCGAATTCCGAAGGCGTTGGAATGTTTACAAATACTCAAACTCCTTCAGCTTCGGGCGCAAATGATGCCAATGCGGCGCTCACAGCGGCGGCCGGTCTACAGCAGGGCCTCATGAATGCTATGACAGGCACGGGCGATACTACGACTTTACAGCCAATAGACCCTAACGGCTGGCAAAGAAAGCGGGATTTTTTAAATCAAGCTTTGCCCGCGGAATATTCAACGCACATTTTGACACCGCAGGCTACTAAATATGAGCTGAAAGCCGGGACGGTTATTCCGAGTGTGTTAATAACAGGTTTGAATTCTGACTTGCCCGGTAATTTAATCGGCCAAGTGTCTGAAAATGTATGGGACACTGCAACGGGGAAATATCTTTTGATCCCGCGAGGCACAAGAATTATAGGAGAGTATGATAGTCAGATCGCCTACGGACAAAACAGAGCGCTTGTAATCTGGAACAGGTTAATTTTCCCGGACGGGTCTACGCTTGTTCTTGATAATCTTCAGGGGACTGATCAGTCAGGTTATTCCGGTTTTAAGGGCAAGGTCGATCGTCACTGGGGACAGATTGTCGGCGCTTCGCTGCTTGTGTCCTTGCTGAGTGCAGGCGCAGAGCTTGCCTCCCCAAGACAAAATAACAGAGGCAATAACAGAGACACTACAGACGCTCGAACAATTCTCAGCGAAAATATGGCCCGCGCTGTCGCTCAAGCAATGACAGGAATAATACAGCGCGAACTCAACCGCGCTCCTACGATAACTATCAAGCCGGGCTATAGATTTATGGTCTTTGTAAGGCAGGATATAGCCTTCCCCAAGACATGGCGCTGATAAATTTTTATTAATGACATGAATAAAACCCGCAAGACAGCTGTTATTATTCTTATAATCGGAGCGGTTATAATTTCATTATTTGCCTCGGGCATATTAGTTTTGAATATAACCGCTTCCGTTCCGCGGGGAATATGGCTGCAAATTAACGGGCCTCTTGAGGCGGGAGATTTTGTTACACTGCCTCCGGAGGCCTTTAAAATTCCTGAATGGCTTCCCAATGTTTACCGCGAAAAAATTTTGAGTGAGGGTTCTTTGAATTTCTTGAAGGAAGTCGGAGGCTTGCCCGGAGATTTAATTGAGCTTGGGAAATTTTCTTTGACTTCGATTAACGGAGTCCTTATCCCAAACTCAGCTCCAATGTCACGCGACAGCCTTGGAAATGATTTAAAGCCCTTCGCGTTGCCGATTAAGCTTGCTTCCGATGAAGTATGGCTCGTAAGCACATCGCCCGGAGGATTCGACTCGCGATACTTAGGGCCGGCTAAGCTTTCAAAGTGCAAGCGCGTTATTCCTTTATTAACGTTCTAATCTTTATAACGTAACGCCTCCCTTTTTAACTACACACCCCTCCGACCTCCCCTTCGTTCGGGCACCTCCCCTTACAGGGGAGGCTTTTAAATTCTTGAAAGGATCTCCGTATCTTTAATAATATTTTGGTCGTGACCGTGAAAGGCTTCCATGTCGCGAATAGCTACTCCAACGGCGTTGCCCTTGTCCTTCTTGGCTATGAACTCTTCAAGGGATTTCGAATAATAATGATTGATTCGAATCTTTTCGAAGTGAACTTCTTTTGAAAGGAGGCCGTCAATTATTTCTCCGTTCTCGTCAAAATTATAAAAGCCTCGTCTAAAAAATGGAAAGTGGGGATTCGGCCAAGCTAAAACTTTCAGGGGATCGCAGATAGTTTTTATATGATGATTGGGTAAAAAATTTTTTTCTGAACACATCAGAAAATTTTTCAGCACTCCGCCCGGCTGCTTAGTCTTGTGACCGCTGGAACCAAAAACAAGCCAATTCACTCCAAGCCCCCCGGCGTTCTTGTGAGCCTTCATGAAATTCTCAAGGAACTCATATAAATTTTTTGTCCCGCCCTTATCACGGACAAACATAAATTCATCAGCATCAATAAATCCCAAGTATTTGAATTTATTTTTATAGAGCGCTGTCGCTTTGTTGTAAGCCTCAGCTTGAGGAAGCCGGCCTTTAATTTTGTGACAGCTCACAAGACCGGAGGCAACATAAGGCGCAATGACTTCAAGAAAATTATCCGTGCTTTCATTGTCAAGAATAATTATGTGCGACACTCCCTGCTTTAAATGAAAGTTTATCCATTCCTCAAGATAAGGCGCTTCGTTCTTTATCATCAACACAAGCGCAAGCCCCTCACGCCCGGGAACGTCACGAACAAAAAAATATTTTAGAAAGCAATAAGGCGTTACGATAAGTTTTATTAATTTGCGAAGGTATTTATTTTCTGAGAAGGTCTTGAAGTTATAAACTAACGGACTCGACTCGCCGCAGTATTTAATAGTGCGCAAAAAATTTCTTAGAGAGTTTCTCATGATTTTTTCTCCATTAGGATTTAAGTTAAGGCTTATAAATTTTTTTATGAGCAGAATTTTTTTGGAGGTCTTCCTGTTTTTGCCAAGCGTTCTCTAAGGCCCGGACAAGTTCTTCCCAACGAAAATTCCATGCGTTCTCCGCCTTGCTAGGCTTATCGTGGTCGGGATTGTCTACAGCGTCAATGTCCTTTGGCTTTTTGTGTATCGTAAAATTTTTTCCGTCAAACGAAACGGACGAGCCGTCACTGAAAGGAATATATACCCTCATGATTTTTTTACGCCAACCCTTAACGGGAGCTTCGCGCTCATGACTATAGCGTCT
>JAFSSV010000093.1 GCA_017450825.1 Synergistaceae bacterium | reverse complement strand
TGTCAATGCGGGCCGATAATTTTTTATCAACACCGTCAATTTTTTCGGTTAATTTCTGTTCGACGCTGTCAATACGGGCCGATAATTTTTTATCAACGCCGTCAATTTTTTCGGTTAATTTCTGTTCGACGCTGTCAATGCGGGCCGATAATTTTTTATCAACACCGTCAATTTTTTCGGTTAATTTCTGTTCGACGCTGTCAATACGGGCCGATAATTTTTTATCAACACCGTCAATTTTTTCGGTTAATTTCTGTTCGACGCTGTCAATGCGGGCCGATAATTTTTTATCAACACCGTCAATCTTCTCGGATAATTCCGCCTTAGTTCCTTCCAGACGTTCTGAAAGAGTCGCAAGAGTCTTCGTAATATCCATTAAGTTCGAGTCGATTCTGTCCAGCCTGGCAGAAATTTTTTCAAAGTTTGAATTTATATTCTGCATGTAAACTTCAAAGACATCTTTGCGAACGTAAACGCTAGTATCTTCGCTTACAGCTCCGTAAGCACACGGGCACAACACCGCCAGCATAATCCCAACTAAAAAAATTTTTCTCATGTATAATTCACTTCCCTTTTTAAAAGAATTCTAAACCTCCGGCGAGTCAATTATAAAAGTAAGCGGGCCGTCATTAATAATTTCTACTTCCATATCTGCTCCGAACTCACCGCAGGAAATTTTTTTGAAACCCTTTGCTTTGACTCTTTCGACAAAGTAATTATAAATTCGTTCGGCTTCGTCAGGTTTAGCCGCGCTGTCAAAACTCGGCCGCCTCCCTTTAATGCACGAAGAGTACAGCGAAAATTGAGATACTAATAAAATTTCTCCGTCAATATCTTTTAAAGAAAGATTTATCTTCCCGGCCTCGTCGTTAAAAATTCTAAGGCCGGAAATTTTTTCGGCGAGCCAGTCTGCCCGGGCTTCATTGTCGCCGTGAGTTACGCCGATAAAAACACACATGCCTTGATTGATTTCGCGCTTCTCTTCTCCGTTAATAATAACAGAGGCGCGCTTGACCCTTTGAATTAAAATTCTAATTTTCTTTACCCCCTAATGACTCCCAGGACTCCCGGGACTTCTTTTATTTTTTCCATGATTGAAGGTATTTGATCCGGCTTTTTAATATCTATTTCGATTTTGATTCGCATTAAGTTATTCTTGACCATAAAAATTTTTAGGCCCATTAGCTTAACTTTCTCTGAAGCTATAGCCTTATTGACCTCGCCGATAACTTCATTATTTCCTTCTACTTCGGCTAGAAGCTTTGCTCTGAACATTTTTAAATTTTCTTACCCCCTTAATACTAAGCATACTTAAAAAACTATAACCCCCTCGCCAGCAAGCTGACCCTCTCCCCCTTCTTTTATAAATAACCCCCTCGCCACTACGTGGCCCTCTCCCCCAACCCGTCCACCGCAAGCGGTCCCCCTTCCCTTACAGGGACGGCTGTGGCGCAAGGAGTCCTTCTATTTCGGCTACGTCCCTTGCCTCCCCTGAAAGGGGAGGTGGCCTGAAGGGCCGGAGGGGTTGTAGTTCAAAAAAGGGGAGGTGTCGGTCGCGAAGCACGCCGAAGGCTCTGAAGGAGACCGTAGGTGGTTGTATAAAAATCTTTACCCCCTTAATACTTCCAAGACTCCCCGGACTTCGTTTAATTTTGCCATGACTGAATAGAGATGTTCAAGATTTTTCACGTTCAATTCGATTTTGATTCTCATTAGGCTGTTGCCGACCATGACGGCTTTGATTCCCATTAAGTGAGCGTTCTCGAAGGCGATAGCTTTATTAATATCGCTTATGATTTCTCCGCGCTCTTCGGCTTCAGCTTGGAGCTTGGCCCTGTACATTTTTGAATTCTTGCCGGGGTTTTCTTCATTGTCGATTGCCCAAGATACTTTGATTTTTCTTTCGTCGAGCTTGCCCAAGATACTCTTACATTCAGCGCGGTGAATAGTAATGCCGCGGCGTGTCGAAGAGTAACCTACAATGTCATCGCCCGGCACAGGTGAGCAGCAGTTCGCGAGAATGACGCTTACGCCTCCCTTGCCTTCGACGAGAATATCAGACTTGCTGTCTTTAATTTTGACCGGAGGAGGCGAAGGAATTTCCGCCGGAATAATATTTTGCGGCGCTCTATGCTGAAGATAAGTAACGGCGAATTTCTGTGCAGCTTCGCCCGGCCCAATCGAACCCGAACCAACTGCTATTAATTGATCTTCAATATTATTAAAGTCCTCGCGGGTGACTTCGGCCAAGCCTCGGCGCTTTAATTCGCGTTCGATTAATTTCCAGCCTCGTTCGATTTTCTCATCGCGTTCGACCTTCTCGGCTTGACGGAAATAACTTCGTATCTTTGCGCGGGTCTTTGCCGAGCTTACGATCTTCAGCCAGTCCTTTGAAGGCGAACTCTGCGGAGCTGTGAGAATTTTAACTATGTCGCCGTTGTGTAACTGCGTGTTAAGCGGAACGATACGGCCGTTAATCATAGCGCCGGCGCAATGGTTGCCTATTTCAGTATGAACGGCATATGCAAAATCTAAAGTCGTTGAACCGTTCGGCAGGATCATCGGCTTTCCGTCGGGCGTGAAGACATAAAGTTCACTCGTCAGTAAAATATCGCTCTTCAAGATGTCCATGAACTCTTGAGAATTTCCGTTCTGTCCGGCCTCAAGCGCCTGGCTTACCCAAAGTAATTTCGCGTCCATTTCCTTATTTAATTTCTTGCGGCCGCCTCCGGACTTATAAACCCAATGCGCCGCTATTCCATATTCAGCAAAGTTATTCATTTCGTAAGTCCGGATCTGAATCTCAACGGGGACTCCGAATGCCATTACTGTTGTATGCAATGACTGATACATGTTGCTCTTGGGATTAGCGATGTAGTCGTCGAACTGTCCGGGGATTGGAACCCATAGCGCGTGAACGACTCCGAGTACAGCATAGCAGGTCGATACGTCCGACACTAGGACTCTTAACGCAAGAATATCATAGAGATCATCGAATGAAATTTTTTTTCTTTGGGTCTTCTCGTAAATACTGTAGTAATGTTTTGAGCGGCCTTTAATTCTGCAAGGGATATTTTCTTTTTGGAGGCGGGCTTCTAAGATCTCCCGGGTTTTCTCGATTACTTCGCCCATCTTAGGCATTCTGATTTTGACTCGCCGTTCGACTTCGTCGTAAATATCAGGCTGTAGATATTTAAATGAAAGATCTTCAAGCTCGCGCTTAATCTGATAAATTCCTAGCCTGTGAGCAAGAGGCGCATAAATTTCCATAGTTTCGCGGGCTATTCGCTGCTGTTTGTCGGGGCGCATGACTCCGAGCGTTCTCATGTTGTGGAGTCTGTCAGCAAGTTTTATCAGGACTACGCGAATATCTTGGGCCATTACGATAAACATTCGGCGCAGGTTTTCGCTCGTTAGATCTTCACGCGACATAAATTCTTTTACGTCTTCGCCGGCAAGCTTTGTGACTCCCTTTACAAGAGTCTCAACGTCTGCGCCGAAGTTATGTATTAAATCTTCCGAAGTAACTTCAGTGTCTTCGATAGTGTCATGTAACAAAGCCGCTTCAAGAGTCGCCCGGTCTAATCTCATTCCCGCAAGAATTAAAGCCGTGCTTAATGTATGAATTATATAAGGTTCGCCGGATTTTCTGATTTGATGTTCGTGCGCCTTGGCCGCGAAGACAAAAGCTTCGCCTAGGCGTTTCATGTTTTCGGGGGTTAACGACAGCATGGCCTTCGCCCAAAGATCTTGCCAGACCCCGCGGACTCCTTCTGTCTTTGAAATTTCGGGGATCTTAGAAAAATATTCGTCGCGCAGTCTGTTCATATCTTGTAGAAAGTCTGACGAGTTATCAATCGAAGGAATAGTGTTCATTATCGACGAAAAAGTTTCTCCGCCGGTCTCAAGAGTATTAAGATTTATTGAGTTGTCCACGTTGCCAACCTCCCTTTAAAAAATATAAAAAAATAGAACGTATAAAAATAAAATTACGTAATTATACATTCTATTTCAAAATTTTGGGCGAGGGGGTTATTATTAAAAAAATTTTTTTAAACCTCCCCCCTCCGACCTCCCTTCGGAGCCTTCGGCGTGCTTTGCGACCGGCAACCTCCCCTTTTCTTTTAAAATACCCCCTCCGGTTCGCTTCGCTCACCACCTCCCCAAGGGGAGGCTTTGTGTAGCAAGAATCCTAGCCTCCCTCGGGGGAGGGGAACCGCTTGCGGTGGTGGGGGTTGCTTAAAAAACAGCTTGCTGGCGAGGGGATTATCTACAAAAATTCTTTTTTTAAAAACAACCCCCTCCGACCCTTCAGGCCACCTCCCCAAGGGGAGGCATAGGCGGCGGTGGGATTTCTTTCTAAAAGAAATTAAATTACAGCAGAGTCGATTTTAAAATTC
>JAFSSV010000092.1 GCA_017450825.1 Synergistaceae bacterium | reverse complement strand
CTTCGGAGCAGTCGATGTCAAAGCACCGAAGCTCAAAGAGAAGGGCTATAAATATAAAATGCAGGTTGACGCGCTTGACTGCTTAGGCTGCGGAAACTGCGCCGACATTTGCCCGGTCAAGGCTCTTGAAATGAAGCCGACAGCGACTCAGCTTAATCAGGTTGATAACTGGACGTTCGCGGTCGAAGAGATCGCCGACAAGACAGACGTGGGCGACAAGTTCACCGTACAGGGCTCACAGTTCCAGAGACCGTTATTCGAGTTCAGCGGAGCTTGCGCGGGCTGCGGCGAAACTCCTTACGCGAAATTAATCACACAGCTTTTCGGCTCAAGAATGATCATTGCCAACGCTACAGGCTGCTCGTCAATTTGGGGCGGTTCTGCTCCTTCTATGCCTTACACGACCGACGCTAACGGACACGGCCCGGCTTGGGGTAACTCGTTGTTTGAAGACGCGGCGGAATACGGAATGGGCATGAAGCTTTCGCTCAACGTAATGGTCAATTACTTGACGACAGCGGCTGAAAATCTTTGCAAGATGGCCGATGTTCCCGAAGAAGACAAAGAAGTCCTTCAGGCTTGGCTTGACGCTCACCTTGACGGCGAAGCTTCCGTACCTGCGGCGGCGAAAGTCGAAGAACTCTTAGAGAAAATCTTCTGCGGCTGCGACTGCGGCTGTGAGAAACATACTCACGCAAAATTAAGCGACGCTGCTATGAAAGAATTTTGCGTCCTTTGCCAGTATCATGACTACCTCGTCAAGAAATCCGTATGGATCATTGGCGGCGACGGCTGGGGCTATGACATTGGCTACGGCGGACTCGATCACGTACTCGGAAGCGGCGAAGATGTCAACGTCTTAGTACTTGACACCGAAGTTTATTCCAACACCGGCGGCCAGTCCTCCAAGTCAACTCCTACGGCGGCGATCGCTCAGTTCGCGGCAAGCGGCAAGAGAACACGCAAGAAGGATCTCGGCCGTATGGCTATGACTTACGGAACTGTTTACGTTGCTCAGGTTGGAATGGGCGCAGACAAGAATCAGTTAATGAAGGCTTTGAAAGAAGCTGAAGCTCATAAAGGCCCGTCATTAATCATTGCTTACGCTCCTTGCATTAACCACGGTATCAGAGCCGGCATGGGCAAGACCCAGGAAAGAACAAAGCTTGCAGTCGAAGCAGGCTACTGGCACTTATACCGCTACAACCCGGATCTCATTGCTCAGGGTAAGAATCCGTTCGTACTCGACAGCAAAGCACCGAAGGGCGACTACAAAGAGTTCTTGCTCGGCGAAGTCCGCTACTCTTCGTTGAAGCTTGGGTTCCCAGATATCGCTGACGCTTTGTTCGACAAGAACGCCGCCGAAGCCAAAGAACGCTACGAAACTTACAAGGCCCTCGCTGAAATGGCCGCAATCCCAACTGAAGCGAAGTAAGCTAAGTAAATAAAAATTTCTTTAAAAATTTTTGCCGGGTGTTTGCTTTAATGCCCGGCATTTTTTTCAGCTTTAAATATACTTGCGCTATATATAATGGAAAATTATCAAAACACCGCCGCAATAATTACGGCCGTAGAAGTTGAGACTCAAGCAGTAAAAAATTTATACGGGAACTGGAAAAAAATTTTGGTGCCGGGCGATCCTCAAGAATATTTTTCTACGCTGATTGATAAAGGCGGCAAAGAATATAAAATCATAACCGCTCAGCAAAAAGTCATGGGCATGACGGCATGCGCTCTTCTTTGTGCAAAAGTTATCAGCCGTTTTCGTCCAAGATATTTAATAATGTGCGGCGTAGCTGCCGGGATCAGTAAGAACGTTGAACAAATTTACGGCGATGTCATTGTCCCCAATGTAGTTTGGGATTACACCACAGGAAAATTTGTAGGCCCTAACGATGCTGAAATACGCTTCGGCGATGTTGGCTTTCTTCCTCGTCCGGTATCGCTTGAACTTGACCCGGAGCTCTTGAAAATTATTCGCAGCGTTCAAAATAAAAGCGACAATGAATTTAAAATTCATATTGGCCCAATGGCCTGCGGAAGTTCAATCGTAGCTAATAAAAAATTAATAGCAAGACAAGTTCTCCCGCTCTTCCCGACTACAGTAGCGCTTGATATGGAGTCTTACAGCGTAGTTTACGCGGCACAGAATTCTTCAGATCCTGCTCCGAAAGCTTTAGTAATAAAATCTATTTGTGACTATGGCAACGAAGAGAAGAGCGATATGTACCAAAAGTTCGCCGCATTCACAAGTAGCAACTTTGCAAAATATTTACTGGAAAATTATTTACCGCTGGATTAAATTTCAAAAAAAATTTTATTGTTTGCTTAGATTTTAAAAAGGAGAGAAATTTAAAATGGAGTTCAGACACTTTGGGAATAAATACTTCGTCAGGATTGACCGGGGCGAAGAGATAATGGTTCAGCTTAAAATTTTCTGTGAGCAGGAAAAAATTTCTCTGGCCGAGATCAAAGCACTGGGGGCCGTTGATGATTTTACCGTAGGACTCTTCGACGTTGCCACGAAAAAATATCACTCGAATCATTTTAACTTTCCAGCCGAGATTACAAGCTTATGGGGAACTGTTACAACCAAGGACGGAAAATTTTATCCGCATATTCACATGAGCGCCGCGAATATAGACGGCCAAGTCTTCGGAGGACACTTGAGCCGGGCTGTCGTGAGCGCAACATGTGAAATGGTTGTCGAAGATTTTTCCGAAGGAAGCTCAAACGGTTTCAGAGTCGAGCGCAAACTTGACGAAGACGTTGGCTTGAATCTTTTTGAATTCCTAGACTAGAAAATTTTTTAACTTATGAAAGATTTATTGACGGGCCTTCTAACCCGCCGGGGCTTTCATGAAGAAGCGCAAGAGGTCATGAAAGATTCTGGAGGGGCGGGAGGCTTTGCTCTTGTTTGGTTCAATCTGGATAATTTTAAAATGTTTAACAGCCGCTTCGGCTTCGACCGGGGCGACGAGATCTTGAAAGAGATCGCGATGATATTAAGCTCAATTTTTTTGAGGGACGATAAAAAAATTTTGCTTGCGCGTTTCTCTGACGATAATTTTGTAGTCTTGACCGACTGGGCAACGGTCGAATTAAAAATCGACAGGGTACAGGAATATTTATACACCCTTCACGAAAATATTACGCTGAGACTCCGCGCCGGGATTTATTTTCCCTCGGAAGGCGAAGACATCAGAAAAGCCTGCGACCGGGCCAAGCTTGCCTGCGACAATATAAAAAAGAATCACAGCGTAAGCTCCTGCATGTTCCACGAAGAAATGAGCAAGTCGCTCGCCCTTCAGCAGCACATACTTGATAATCTTGAGCTTGCCCTGAATAAAAATTATATTAGAGTCTTCTATCAGCCCATAATAAATTTAAAGACCGAAAAACTTTCCGAGCTTGAAGCCCTCGCCCGATGGAACGATCCAGAGCTTGGCCTGATTTCCCCGGCGGAGTTCATTCCGACTCTTGAACGCTACAGGGAGATTCACAAGCTTGATGTTTATGCTATGAAGAAAGTATGTGACGATTACAGCCAATGCCGCCAAAAAAATTTGCCGCTCTTCCCGGTGTCGATAAATTTATCGCGGCTTGACTTTGAGCTTTGCGACATTATCAACGAGATCGAACTTGCTACGGCCGTTAATAATATTCCGCGTGAGATGCTGAACATAGAAATCACTGAAAGCATTAACGACGAAGACACAAGCGTCTTAAATCTTGGCATTGAAAAATTCCGGGCGCTCGGCTATGAAGTCTGGCTTGATGACTTCGGCTCGGGCTACTCGTCACTGAACGTCCTGAAAGATTACAGCTTCGACACGATAAAATTTGATATGAAATTCTTGAGCGGCTTCGACATAAATAAATCCGAAAAGGCAAAGTACATAATCAGCGCTAATTTATCAATGGCCCGCCTTATGGGAATGAAAGCCTTGGCCGAGGGAGTCGAAACTGAAGAGCAGCTCGCCTATTTAAAATCCATAGGCTTCGACAAGGCACAAGGCTATTACTTCGGAAAGCCAATGGAGCTGGAAAAAATTTATTCTGAATTAATATCCCGGGACGTAAGCAAGCCCGCGAATATTTAAAGTCTCAATATTTTTATAGTCCTTATTACGGACTTCGACTATAAAGACATTTCGGGCGGCGGGTCTATGAAGTTCAGGCGAGATATTTAAAATTTGATTACCGAATGGAATTTCCCGAACTCTGGAAAGATTAAAGAGAAGCTGTCCTCGCGGCATTGTGTCAACGGGCTGCGGCATTAACGCGACTGCACGCTCAAGCCATTCACAAAGGGCGACGGCTCGTCCTGCGGCTACGTTGTCTTCGATCTGCATTGCCCTCGTCCTCCAGATTAAACGCTTTGTATCAACAAAGCCTCCCAAGGTTGAAAGCATTACATTCTGATCTGCGAAGATCATTCCGCGGCAAGACAAATACATTTTGTCCGGCTCGGCACAGTTCCATAATTGCCAAGTCGAACGGAGACGCATGAAATTTCGCCAGATCTCCCGCGCTCCCATGCTCCCCATAAAAGAAATTACTATTCCGGCCTTTTCGCCTTCAAAGCTTTCTATTTCTTCTGACATCATAGCAAAAGAGTCTCTTACCGAAGCATCAGCCCAATAAGGCATAGGCATAAAGCCTTCGTTATCTAAGAACGTGTAGCAGATCTTGGCCTCACGCTCTTGATTAACAGTGAAGCGCGACGCGGCCAAGGCGATTCGCTTATCGCCGTTGTAATTTTTCCTAGCGTACTCAGCGAAGGCCGGGCACCTGTAGTCCCGAAAGAGATCAAGCGCAAAAATATTTTGAAGCGGTCTTCCGCCCCTGTCGATCAAAACATTTTCTCCTCCGGCTATCAACAACGGAACATTCATTCCGGCCATACGGGCGACAAGAATCTTATCCTGTTCGGGAGAAAGGGCGAAGCTCATAACCGCGATAGTATGAAGATCAAAATTTAAATTAATATCTTGAGCCGGGGAGTCGCTGCTTGCGGGGGGCGTGAGGAATTCAAAGCTGATATCATGACCGCCGATCCCGTTGCTGCTTTCAGAAATCTCGCGCTCGTACCAAGTCAAGGCGGTCTTGATAGTTTTGCCGGGTTCTTTTTCCCAGCCGCTTGAAGGTGGAATAACGAGGACGTTCCACACCCAGTCGAACTGAGCGCAGAACGCCATCTGAACATCAAACAAGCATAAAAAAATTACGATTGACGCAAAGATTTTACGCATGAAAAAAAATTCTTATTTGCTTCGAGATAACTGCTGAATTACGTCCTGTGTAATGTCAACGCCGCCGACTAATACGACGAACTGATCAAGAACGAGCGCTAATTTTTTCTTCGCGGCGATATCTCTTACAGCCTGCTCACAATCGCGAAGGATAGGAGCCATTAATTTCTGCTCTTCCTGAGCCATCTCCATGCGCTTGGCCTGAACAAGCTGAGCCTTCTTTGCCTGATCGGGTTCTTTCTCTGCGGCCGCTGTAGCCTCGCGCTCTTTTTGGCGGGCAGTGTCCATTATTTTCTGCTGGGTCTGTCTTAACTGCGGGTGACTCTGCAAAACGTCCTGCATATTAACAAAGCCAATCGAGTCAAATTTAAGCGTAGGGGACGAAGAGCTTTGAGCTGCTGAAGCCGTATTTTTTTTGGCCGCGGCGGCGAATGCTCCGGAAGTTGCGCTCAAAACTATAAAAGACAATGCAACAACAAGCAAAATAATTTTTCTAAATGACATAATAAAAAACTCCTTATAAATACTGTAGTAATTTCAGTTGTGCATTATACATTATACAATCAGCGTTGTACATTATTTCTTCATGAACTCAGCGCCGACTCTCCAAGCCTGTCCGACCTGTTCGCCGGTCGTGTAATAAGTATTCTGATACTGATCGAACATTATCGCGTTCAATTTTCCGGCGTTGACTTTGCCGTTTGCGTCAAGAACTTTTTCATCGGCTTTGACGTTTACAATTTTCCCGACGACTCTAATCTCTCCGAAGGTTTCGCGTTCTTCGGCAAGTTCGCATTCCATTGTAAGCGGGAACTCTTCAACGACAGGCGCGTCAACGTGAGAACTTTTTACGGCGTGAAGGCCGGAGCGTTCAAATTTATCTGTCATTACATTTCCGCTTGCAGTTCCGAAGAAGTCTGCTTCTTTCATGTGAGCCAGATCGGCAAGGGCGACAGTGAAAGCCTTACGGGCGCGGATATTTTTTAAAGTCTTGCGTTCGGGGGCAAGGTTCAAGGCTATCTTGTCCATTGTGCAGATGCCGCCCCAAGCGACGTTCATAACGTCAACTTTTCCGTCTTCACCATAAGTCGCAACCATAAGCACAGGCATCGGGAAGACCGCCGGCAAACTTCCTAAATCTTTCTTCATTATAATAATGCTCCTTTTGAAATTTTTAATTAAGTGTTTTGGAAATCAATCTTTAATTATTATAGTCCAAGCTGCAAGCCCTCCGACCTCAGCCTCTATTTAAAAATCAACCCCTCCGACCTCCCTTCGTTCGGCCACCTCCCCTTTCAGGGGCGGCAAGGGACGTAGCCGGAATAGAAGGACTCTTTGCGCCCCCTGTTAAGGGGGAGAGGGCCACGTAGTGGCGAGGGGGTTGCTTTTACAAGAGGGCCGCTTGCGGTGGTGGGGGTATATTTTAATATTAGCTTGCTGGCGAGGGGGTTGCTTTACAATTTAAACGCTTCTCTTGTTAAGCCAGTCCGGGCCGTCAACAAAGCGCGACACTATGAACGAGACTACATAATCTCCGGCCGCGTTAATCATAGTAGCCGGAGGGTCAACAAGATTTCCAATCGCTACGAGTATCGGGAAGGCAAGTTCCATGTTATTCGGGAAGAAGATTGTACAGATTATATATTCACCAATATAACCGCCGCCGGGGACTCCGCTCATTCCTACTGAAGAGAACACCGCAACAAGAACTATCAAAGGCAAATCCGCGAATGTTAAAGGCCTCCCCAAGACTCCAAGGACAAAGGCAATTTTCAAAACACACGAGAAGCACGAGCCGTCCATGTGCATAGTAGCGCCTAAAGGCAAAACTATATCCGAAACATCTTTAGAAATTCCCGTATCGGCCGCGGCCTCCATGTTAGTAGGGATCGTAGCAATCGAAGAACAAGTTCCAAGAGAAACTATAGCAGGCTTCCAGATGTGAGCGAACATGGCTTTCACTCCTTCAAAGCCCGCTCCTATCCAAGCCATGACCGGAAAGGCCGTGAAGATATAAATAAAACATACAGGATAATAAAGCCCTAATGCCCGGGCGTATGCTTCTGTTATCTGCGGCCCGTATGACGCAACAAGATCCGCAAAAATCGCAAAGAACGCTACAGGCGCATAATATGTCACAATGTTCACGAGCTTCAGCATTACAGCCGTAAGACTCACTAGAAATTTTCTCACAGGTTCGCCGGCTTCTCCGCTCAAGTTTGCCGCAAAGCCAAACAAAACCGAAAAGACTATTAAAGGCAGCATAGCCCGCCGCGATAATAAACCTGAAAAATCTTCAACCGTAAAGAAGTTCACGATCATTTGAGTCATTGTCGCGTGACTTCCAGGCTCGCCTGTTGCTATCTTAGTCCAAGGCTCAAGGACAGGCGGGAAAATCATAATCAGAACAAAATAAATTACAGCCGCGATCGCTCCGGTTATGACGAAAGTTATTACCGTCGTCCACATGATACGGCCCGAACGTCTAAGATCGCTCGTACCGGCGACAGCTCCTGCGATTGACGCGAAGACCATAGGAACAACAATACAGAACATTAATCTTATAAAGATTGTTCCAAGGAAAGATATATTGCCCGCAAGCTCCGGATTAAAATAACCCGTGATAGCTCCGAGTATCATGGACAAAATTAAAATCATCAGGAAAAAATAATTATGTACAACTGACTGCGCTTTCATGTTAAAAAAATGCCTCCTGTTTGTTAAAAAAATTTTTATAAGCTTCAAGTAAATTTTCCGCCAAGATTGAAGTTGTTACAGCGCCGACTCCTCCCGGTACCGGAGTAATAGCTCCGGCCAAGGGTGACACGCTTTGAAAATCGACATCGCCGCAAAGTCTTCCGTCTTTGAAATTAATTCCAACGTCAACGACAACTGCTCCGGGCTTGACGTATTCGGCCGTAATGAATTCAGCCTTGCCCATGCACGCGACTAGGACATCAGCGCCCGAACATACAGCCTTGAGATCTTTTGTCTTTGAGTGACAGATTGTGACCGTAGAATTTTCTTTCAGCATTAACATAGCCAGCGGCCTTCCGACCGTAGGACTTCGGCCGACGATTACAACGCTCTTGCCTTCGAGATTGATTTCATAGTGAGCAAGAATCTTCATGACTGCGCCGGGAGTGCAGGGGACATAGCCGCCTTGGCCGTTGAAAATTTTTCCGGCGTTTAATGCGCTCATGCTGTCAACGTCCTTTAAAAAATTTATATGCTCACATGCAAAGGAGTCGCTTAAATTTTTGGGAAGGGGTCTGAACAATAAAAGCCCGTGAATTTTTTCGTCGTTATTAATTTTGCCGAAGGCCGAGTCAAAATCATTTTGGGAAATATTTTCGGGCAGCTCAAAAATTTTTGCGGCTAGCTTCAAACTTTCGAAGCGTTTCAGGATTCCTTTCTCGTAAGACAGATTGTCGGGGCGATTCCCCACGCGGATAATTCCGAGTGTCGGGGAGCTAATTAAACAGGAAGAGTCTTTCAAAATTTTTTCTTTTAATTTTGCGGCGACTTCTGCGCCTTTCATTAAGAGAGTCAAAAAATTTTATGCCTCCTTTAAAAATTTTTCCGGTGAGATTTTATTATACATTGCCGAGGGCCAAGAGGGAGGAAAAAATTTTTTTCGTGTGAAATTTTGCTTCGTGAGGGTGAGCTTACTGAAAAAAAAATTTTGGTATTCTAATTTTTTTTCGGGCTAAAAAAATTTTGTGAGGACTAAAAGATTGGAAAGTTTTTGTAGCTGATAAAGTAGCTTGTAAAAAATTTTTTCTTTGGAATTTTGGAAAGTTCGATTGTGTTATTTTATCATAAAAATTTTTTTGCAGGGGAGTTGCTCATAACCCCTCCGCCTTCACTTCGTTCACCACCTCCCCTTTCAGGGGCGGCAAGAGGGTAAAGGGAATAGAATATGTTGAAAGAGTCTCTCGTCCCCCTTGAAAGGGGGGATGTCAACTTGTTGACAGGGGGGTTGCCTTACAACAAAGGCCGCAACGTGGCGAGGGGGTTAGTTGCTTTCAAGTTGCTGTATAATTGCAAAAAATAAACAAAAAAAAGGTTGGTAGACATGTTACATTTTAAAAACGGAGAAAAATCTTGTGAGTTCGATAGCGATAGCGCAGCCTTACAAGAAATTCTCAAAGCTCTAGGACTCGATAACAAAAAAGTAATAGCGGCAAAGTTCAACGGCGAATTAATGGACTTGTCGCGCTGTGTCAATTCAGACGGCGAAGTCGAAGCAATCATGACCGACTCCCCCGAAGGTCTGGAAATCTTACGGCACAGCACAGCACACTTAATGGCTCAAGCAATCGAACGCCTATACCCCGGGACTCACTTCGGCATTGGCCCGGCTATTAAAGACGGCTTTTATTATGACATTGACGTAGCAGGAACTATAACCGAAGCAGACCTCCCGGCAATCGAAGCCGAAATGAGAAAAATTTCCGGCGCTGGCGAAAAAGTTTCACGCCTCGATATGACCAAGGAAGAAGCACTGAAATTTTTTGCCGCCGATCCTTATAAGACAGAATTGATTTCAGAGATCGAAGCTCCTACTGTTTCAATTTATAAGCAAGGAGAGTACGCTGACCTTTGCCGCGGCCCTCACGTCCCTGACGCATCGAAGATTCATAACTTCAAATTGCTTTCAGTCGCCGGAGCTTACTGGCGGGGCAGTGAGAAAAATAAAATGCTCACGAGAATTTACGGCACAGCCTTCGCTACCCCCGACGAACTCAAAGCCTACATAAAACGAATCGAAGAAGCTAAGCTCAGAGATCATAGAAAGCTCGGAAAAGAACTCGACCTCTTCAGCCTTCACGAGGAAGGCCCGGGCTTCCCGTTCTTTCATCCAAAGGGAATGATAATAATGAACACGCTCATAAATTTCTGGAGGCGTGAACATTTAAAGCGCGGCTATCTTGAAATCAAAACGCCGCAGATCTTAGACCGCGAGTTATGGATCCGTTCGGGACATTGGGATCATTACCGCGATAACATGTACTTCACTGAAATCGACGAGAAGCCTTACGCTATTAAGCCAATGAACTGCCCGGGTAGTATTCTCGTTTATAAAACTCAGCTTAGAAGCTACAGAGATCTCCCAATGAGACTCGCTGAACTCGGCTGCGTTCACCGTCACGAACGGAGCGGAGTCCTTCACGGCTTAATGAGGGTACGCTGCTTCACACAGGACGACGCTCACACTTATATAACTCCCGAACAAATTAAAGAAGAAGTCACGCGTATCATGGAGCTTGACAAATATTTTTATACTAACGTGTTCGGCTTTAAATATTCTGTTGAGCTTTCAACCCGTCCAGAGGACTCAATGGGAACGGACGAACAATGGGAGGCGGCCGAAGCTGCTTTGCGTGACGCTCTTGAAAGCACCGGCACACCTTACACTATTAATCCGGGGGACGGAGCTTTCTACGGGCCTAAGATTGATTTCCATCTTGAAGACTGCATAGGCCGTACTTGGCAATGCGGAACTATTCAGCTTGATTTCCAGATGCCCGGACGCTTCGACGTAACTTACAGAGGCGAAGATGGCGCCGAACATACGCCGGTAATGATTCACCGTGTCGTCTTCGGGAGCGTTGAACGCTTCATGGGAATCTTAATTGAACATTACGCCGGAGCTTTTCCTTATTGGCTTGCGCCCGTTCAGGTAAAAATTATTCCGATCGCTGACGACCATATTGACTATGCTCAAGAACTCAACGATAAATTAACGGCCCTCGGAATTCGAGTCGAAGTTGACAGCCGAACGGAGAAGCTCGGCAAAAAAATTCGTGACGCTCAAGTCCAAAAGATCCCGTATATGCTCGTAGTCGGAGCTAAAGAGAAAGAGTCCGGGACTGTCGGAGTCCGTGAGCGTTCAAAAGGAGATTTAGGCGCAATGACTCTTGAAGCTTTCAAAGATTTATTAGCTCAGGAGTTCGACCCTACGAAATAAATTTTTATGGAAGCCAAGCCTCCCTCGGGGGAGGGGAACCGCTTGCGGTGGTGGGGGTATCTTAAAAAAATTTTTTGAAAACCACCCCCTCCGGCCTCACTTCGTTCAGCCACCTCCCCAAGGGGAGGCAAAAGTGTAAAGGGAATAGAAAGCCAAAAATTTTTTTATTAGAATGGAATTAAGAGTCTTAAAATATTTTCTTGAAGTTGCCCGGGAGGAAAGCGTAACCCGGGCGGCTTTGAAATTAAACATTACGCAGCCAACAATTACAAGACAGATCGCCCAGCTTGAAGAAGAGTTGGGCGAAAAATTATATCTGCGGGAAAGTTACGGCATAAGACTCACGCAAGAGGGCTTGCTCTTGAAAAAACGCGCCGAAGAATTAATCGAGCTTGAAGAAAAAATTAAGCTCGAATTTTCAAGTCACGACATCAGCGGCACTCTTTACATAGGAGCAGGAGAAACCGCCGGAGTTAAATACGTTGGAAAAATTTTAAAGCGCCTTCACGAAAAATTCCCCGGCATTAAATACAGAATGATCAGCGGCGACAGCTTCGACCTTGTCGATATATTGGACAAGGGCCTGATAGATTTCGCGCTCTTCGTTGGACAGATAAATAATCTTAATAAATATAATTTCTTAACCCTTCCCGACTCCGACACATGGGGCGTAATCGTTCGTTCAGATGACGAACTAGCCCAAAAGAATTTCATTACCCCCGAAGACTTGAAAGGCCGTGAGCTTTTATTCTCACATCAGGCAAAGGCACACGGCGAATTTTCAAAATGGCTTGGCTATCCTCAAGACGAGCTTAACATAACGGGAACTCATAATTTAATTTATAACGCGTCCGTAATGGTACGCGAAGGGCTTGGGGTCTTGCTAACGATTGACGGGATCATTAACACCGAAGGCGGGAGCGGTTTGAAATTTATTCCGCTAAAACCTGAAATAAAAGCCTCGTTAGTCTTAGCTTGGAAGAAAGAAGCAGTATTTTCAAAGGCTGCAAAAAAATTTTTAGAGTTTGCAACGCAGACGAATTAAACTAAGCACACTCAAAAAATATAACCCCCTCGCCGCAAGCGGCCCTCTCCCCCAACCCTTCCACCGCAAGCGGTCCCCCTTCCCTTACAGGGACGGCTGGGGCGCAAGAGAGTTCTTAGAGATATTTTATTTTTTCTACACCTTGCCTCCCCTCTTTAAGGGGAGGTGGTGAGCAAAGCGAACCGGAGGGGTTGAATTAAAAAGAAAAGGGGAGGTGGCCGAACGAAGTGAAGTAGGAGGGGTTGTAGTTAAAAGTAAGGGAAAGGCAAGGGACAAGCAAAATTTTTTTACAGCTCAATACTTTCCAGATCATCGGGCACAAAAATATTTCCGTCAAAAAAATTTCTTGCCTCGTTAGCGTAAAGTTCCTTTCGGTTTAAAATATGCGAGTCTTCGGTGTGATAGAGCAATAAATTTTTCACGCCGAGTCTTTGAGCAAGTTCGGCCGTGTCCTTGACGGTCGAATGATGTTTCTCGTAAGGCGAAAATTTTTCGCGCTCCGTGTATAAACAAAAGGCCTCGTGTAAAAGCCATTCGCTGTTTCTTACAAACTCTTCGCAATTTTCGTTACACGGCTCGTCACCGCAGCAGGTTAATTTTTTCTTAGCATCAAGCTTGAGCGAAAAGCCGAACTGTTTTGTCCGTGTCGAATGAATATCAAAGAACGTTATATCGCGGTCAAAAATTTTTCGGGTTTCGCGGTCGTTGATAATTTCAAAATGGATTCGCCTGCCTATAAAATCAAATTGATAGGGAAGCAATAATTTTTTTGTGAGATCGTAGAGAAGATTAATAACTTCGTCATGAGAAAAAATTTTCAGATTGCCTGGAAATTTATTTTTATTCATGAGCTGCGCTGAAATTCTTACGATCCAGATAATCCCGAGCAGGTGATCTATGTGAGCATGAGTCACGAAAATATTTTTTATATCCGGAAGGCCAAGCCCGGCGCGTTCGATTTGAGTTAAGACTCCGTTGCCTCCTCCGCCGTCAACGAGAAGATTATTTTTATTATTATCTTGAATCAAGAAGCAAGTGTTATAAATTTTAGTCACTAAGGCGTTGCCTGTGCCGAGCATTAAAATTTTCATGATGAAATTTTCTCCCATTCAAAAATAATTTTTCGGGCTTTGAGTTCTTCAAGCTCGCCGAAAATTTTTTCAAGCGAGTCCGCCGGAATGTTAGCTATGACGTTCACGGCCTCTTGATAATTCCAGTTAAGATTTTGAGCGCCGGAGGCCTCGAGAATTTTTGAAATACTTCCCATAGAGTTATAAGGCAAAGAAATTTTTATCGGAGCCGTTAAAATTTTTTCAACGCGTCCGGCCAAGGCTAAGGCTTTTTCGGCTGTGCCTCCATAAGCGTCAATCAGTCCCCTTGTTCCTAGCTTAACGCCTCCGAAGTATCTCGTAACGATTATCATAACGTTGACGAGTCCGGAGCGTTTGATAGCGTTTAAGATTGGTTTGCCTGCTGTGCCGGAGGGTTCGCCGTCGTCTGAAGAGTATTCCTGCAAGTCACTTAAAATATAAGCGCGGCAGTTGTGAGTCGCGTCTCTGTGATTTGAAATTATTTTTGATAAAAAAATTTTTGCCTCGTCAAAATTTCTGCAAGGCTCAAGATTTGCAATAAAGACGGAGCGTTTAATTTTTTCTTCGTAAGTTACGGCTTGAGCTGGCTCGTAAAAAATTATTTTGGATCACCTCAAGGGCAATTATAAACGAAAAGCCTCCCTCTCCAAAAAAGAGGAAGGCCTTTTTATAGCGAACTTTATTTGCCTAGAAATATTTCTGTGAAGCCTGTAGTATTTAAAATTTCCATAATCTTAGGGCCGATGTTCCCGAAGGACATAAGATCTTTAAATTTCTTTTTCATTATTAGCAGCACACGAAGTCCCGCAGAAGATATATACTCAAGTTCAGAACAGTTTACATGTAATGCTCTGATATTTTTTTCAGTTGAGATCTTTTCATAAAACGAAAGGATCTTTGGAGCTGTCAGCGAATCGATTCGTCCAATCAGAGAAATAAAAAGCTTTTCGCCTTCCAGGTGTGCTTGAACATCGAAATTCTTTTCGGCAATGCCTGCTGTGTCTATCGCCTCTTTCATTGCGGGCGCACCTGTCGAAGTAATTTTCCAGTAAGCATTTTTTTTCATAGCTGCCTTGACTGCTGCTATCTGTTCGGGCTTGAGCTTCTCAAAGACTTTAAGTTCAGGCATGTGATCTGCGACGATCATTCTTTCTGCTTTAAGGCCATGCTCTGCCAAAAATTCCATGGCCTTCTTAATCTCTTCTGAAAAATCTTCTTTAAGATTAGCCGGATAGATGATCAGTGTAGAGCCTTTCATGCTTACGTCTGACTTATCTTCAGCTCGTTTCTGCATGGAGATTAAAGCCTCAAGCGCTTTGTCCCCAAGCATAGCCTTTACGATTAATACATAAGCCAAAAGCCATTCCGGATCAATGGTGAGCCAGCAGCCTCCGTGCTCGTCAAGAATTCTTTTGATATTGTCGCAGAGTGCTCCGATTTCTGAATCGTTGAAATATACCATTAGTCCTTCTGTCGTGATAACGACCTTTCCTTTAACGTCGGACAAGGCGGATTTCAGTGACTCATAATTTGTCGCGTCGACTCCAGCGAACTTCACCATTTTTTTCTGTTCTTCATTTAAAAGTGAATTGACAGCAGGTTCAATCTCTTCGATAGTCGCGGGAAGATCCAACCCTATGAACTTATGCCCGGCCCTTACGTATCTTAAAGCCTTGGGCAAATAGCCGCAGGGGAGATCAATTTCTGTGAAGTCGCCCTCGGCCATAGCGAGCTTCTCAATAGTGTGGTATCTCAAATCCATCAGCAGACTTTCAATCAGAAGCTTTACATTGTCTGAAGTTGTTGTGCTGCTGTTCTGGGTATCACTAGTGAGGCCGAGCTTTTCAACAAGACGGAGTGAGTCCTCATCGCCTGAGGCGGCCAACTGATAAAGAGTCATCTTGGCCGTATTAAAAACGGGATTGGCCTCCTCCATAAGTTTTTCGTCTACTTTTAAATCGTTTAAGTTAAATAAATTATTCATAGTCTGCTCCTTAGTAAAAATTAAATTTTTTTTAGGCACAGGGGAGTCTTTTACCATAAGAGCCCCGTTCCGTCGTTCCATAATCCCATTCGAACCCAATGGGTTAATTTATAAATTCATTTTGCTTTCTCCCAAGCGTCTTTTATTTTCCGCCAAGAGTTCTCGATTGCGTCAGAAAGGACTCGGGTATCAGCAAGAACGGGCATGAAATTATTATCGCCTTTCCAGCGCGGGACGATGTGCCTGTGTAAATGTCCGGCGACTCCTGCGCCTGCGTCTTCGCCTAAATTAATTCCCATGTTAAAGCCTACGGGGTTCATTACTTTTTTTAGAACTTCGATAGCCTTTGAGCTTAGCGCGTGAAGTTCAAGAACTTCTTTTTCTGTTAAGCTTTCATAAATATTTGTGTGTCTGTATGGAATGACCATTAAGTGCCCGGGGTTATAGGGATATAAATTCATAATCACGAAACAGGACTCGCCGCGGTGAACTATAAAATGTTCGTCGTCTTTATGTTCGGCGGGGAAGTCGCAGAAGATACAGCCTTGATGTTTAGGAGCTTCGATATAACTCATTCGCCAAGTTGCGTAAAGCTGCTGCATAAAAAATTCCTTCTTTCCTGAAAAAAATTTTTTAAATTATATAACAGGCAAGGGAAGGGCCAAAGGATAACCCGATGGCCACGTTGCGGCGCTTGTTGTAAGGCAACCCCCCTGTCAACAAGTTGACATCCCCCCTTTCAGGGGGGGACGAGAGACTCTTTCACCATATTCTATTTCCTTTACCCTCTTGCCGCCCCTGTAAGGGGAGGTGGCCGAACGAAGTGAGGTCGGAGGGGTTGTAATTAAAAAAAATTTTTTAAGATAACCCCCACCACCGCAAGCGGTTCCCCTCCCCCAAGGGAGACTAAGATTTTTGTGACACAAAGCCTCCCCTTGGGGAGGTGCTGAACGAAGTGAAGCGGAGGGGGTTGCAGTTAAAAAAAATTTTTTAAGATAACCCCCACCACTGCAAGCGGTTCCCCTCCCCCGAGGGAGGCTACGATTTTTGTGACACAAAGCCTCCCCTTGGGGAGGTGGCCGAACGAAGTGAGGTCGGAGGGGTTGTAATTAAAAAAAAATTTTTTTAATAACCCCCACCACCGCAAGCGGTTCCCCTCCCCCGAGGGAGGCTAAGATTTTTGTGACACAAAGCCGCCCCTTGGGGAGGTGCTGAACGAAGTGAAGCGGAGTGGGTTGTAATTTAAAGAAGGGAAGGTGGCCAAAGGCCGGAGGGGTTGCAGTTAAAAGAAGGGAAAGGTGCCAAAGGCCAAGCTTAATAATCTCGATTGATTTAAAATAAGTTTGGGCTTATTATTTTATGCTGTCAATACTCATATAGCTTTTTAAAATTTTTATGAGGGGGAATATTTTTTGCATAAGATACTAGAAAAGAAACAACTTTCCTATGACAAGGAAAGAGATCAGAGCGTTTTTTATTTCAAAGTCGAAGCACCTGAAATCGCCCGCAACAGAAAAGCCGGGCAGTTCGTTATTTTCCAGATCGACGAAGACTACGGCGAACGCATACCCTTGACGATCGCTGACGCAAGCGCCGAGGAAGGCTGGATCGCTATCGTCTTCCAGACAGTCGGAGCAACAACACGAAGATTCGCCGCAAAGTTCAACGTAGGCGATAACATTCCTGTACTCGTTGGCCCTCTTGGAAAGCCGACACATATTGAAAAAACTGACGGAATTATTCTTTGCGTAGGCGGCGGCATCGGTATCGCTCCGCTTCATCCTATCGTACAGGCTAATCATAAGATCGGCAACAAAGTTGTAACTATAATCGGCGCCCGTACAAAAGATTTATTATTCTTTGAAGACGAAATGCGCGCGGCCTCTGACGAATTAATCGTAGTTACAGACGATGGATCATACGGACGCAAAGCCGTAGTCACTGAACCGTTAAAAGAAATTTGTGAGAAAGAAAAGGTTAGCGAGATAGTTTCAATAGGCCCGGCAATCATGATGAAATTCTGCGTAGCCGCGGCTCGTCCTTTCGGCGTGCCTATAACGACTTCGTTAAATACAATCATGATAGACGGAACAGGAATGTGCGGCTGCTGCCGTGTAAGCGTTGGCGGAGAAACAAAATTTGTCTGCGTTGACGGCCCGGAGTTCGACGGCTATAAAGTTGACTTCGATAACATGATGCAGAGAATGACAGCGTTCAAAGATAAGGAACGCGAAGCCGATCACAAGTGCCGCATAGAGCTTGACGCAGGAAAGGTGAGTGCATAATCATGAGCGAACATAAAACTACAGAAATGTTACAGGAAGAAGCCGCGAAGCTCTGGAAAGATCTCGAAGGCAAAAAATTAACTCCTAAAGACAGAACAGCAATTCCTCCGCAGGAAATGCCTTCACGCGATCCGATTCAACGCGCTCACGAGATGGGCGAAGTTGCCTTAGGCTACACTGAAACTCAGGCCCGTGTCGAGGCTGAACGCTGCATTCAGTGCGGCGGCGCTCCTTGTAAGAAGGGCTGCCCGGTCGGAGTTCCGATCCCGGAATTTATTTCTTGCATTCAAAAGGGCGACTTCAAGGCTGCTGTCGATACTATCAAGCAAACGAACTTGCTCCCGGCTATCTGCGGCCGCGTTTGCCCGCAGGAAAAACAGTGCCAGGCTTTCTGCACCGTAGGAAAAATGATGAAGGCCCCCGAAAAGGCTGTAGCTATTGGAAGGCTTGAACGCTTCGTGGCCGACTGGGAAAGAGCTAATAATAAAATTACTGTTCCTACTCCAGCTCCTGAAACCGGCAAGAGAGTCGCTGTCATTGGTTCAGGCCCCGCCGGCTTGACAGTAGCAGCAGACACCCGCCGCGCAGGTCATAGCGTTACAGTCTTTGAAGCTTTCCAGAAGACCGGCGGCGTTATGGTCTACGGCATTCCGGAGTTCAGACTTCCGAAAGAAATCGTAGCCAAAGAAGTCGAGAACTTAAAGAAAATGGGCGTTGAGTTCAAGACGAGTTTCTTAGTAGGACGCACGGCAACCCTTGAGCAGTTATTAAAAGAGCAGGGCTTTGACGCGGCCTTCATTGGAACTGGAGCAGGCTTGCCTAAGTTCTTAGGGATCGAAGGCGAGAACTTAATCGGAGTCTTCAGCGCCAACGAATATTTAACGCGTTCAAACTTAATGAAAGCTTACGACCGTGAACACGCCGACACTCCTCTTTACGAGGCCAAGCGCGTTGCAGTCTTCGGCGGCGGTAACGTTGCAATGGATGGCGCAAGAACTGCATTAAGACTCGGCGCTGAAAAAGTTTATTGCGTTTACAGAAGAACCCGTGCTGAAATGCCGGCAAGAGCAGAAGAAGTCGCCCACGCAATCGAAGAAGGAGTCGACTTCCATTTCCTTGAGAACCCCACGAAGTTCATAGGCGACGAGAAAGGCCGCTTGACCGGAGTCGAACTTCTTAACTACGAACTCGGTGAGCCTGACGCGTCCGGCCGCCGTAAGCCCGTAGCTATCCCGGGAACTGAACACGTCTTGGAAATTGACGCGGCTGTCGTAGCGCTCGGCAACGAGTCGAACCCGTTAATGTCCCAGACAACCGAGGGCCTTAACGTCACGAAGCGCGGAAATATTATCGTTGATGAAAATCAAAAGACCAGCATTCCGGGCGTATGGGCCGGAGGCGATATAGTCCTTGGAGCCGCAACTGTAATTCTTGCAATGGGCGAAGGACGAAGAGCAGCAGCAAGCATTAACGAATATTTAGCAAGCAAATAATTTTTTTTAAGAGCCTCCCCGTTAAAAGGGAGGCTTTTAAATTTTTTAAAAGAGGCTAATAAAAAAATGTTAGGCGCAATAGTAGGCGATGTAGTAGGAAGTGTCTTTGAGTTCGATCGAAATCGTGGACAGGCTTACAGCGGACAGTACAAGCTTGTTACAAAATACTCAACATTTACGGACGATACAGTCATGACTCTTGCGGTAGCCGATGCCTTAATGCGTTCAATGCCTTCACGCGGGAACGAATGCCCGGAAAAATTTTTTGAGCAGCAAGTTATAAGATCCATGCAGAAATTCGGGAGCATTTATCCCTATGCTGGATACGGTGCAAGATTTATTTTCTGGCTTCGCGAAAAAAATCCTCTTCCTTATAACAGTTGGGGCAACGGCTCGGCTATGAGGGTTTCTCCGGTTGCTTGGGCATTTGATAAGCTCGAAGACGTTGAAAAATTCGCGGAAATTTCAGCACAGGTGAGTCACAACCACCCCGAAGGAATTAAAGGCGCAAAGTCTACAGCGGCGGCAATCTTCATGGCCCGAACTGGAAAGACTAAACAGGAAATTAAAGATTATATTATCGAAAAATATAATTATGATCTTTCAAGAACGCTTGACGAGATCCGGCCGACTTATCACCACGTTGAGGCTTGTCAAGTAACCGTCCCCGAAGCTATTACGGCTTTCATGGAAGGAGAAAACTTTGAGGACGTTACGCGCTGTGCTGTATCTTTAAGCGGCGACTCTGATACTTTAACCGATATAGCTTGCGCTATAGCCGAGGGCTTTTACGGAATCCCGGACGAGATAAGCGAAATGGTTTTGCCAAAATTAGGAGAAGGACTTTTAATAGATACTCTTAAACGTTGGGAAGAATGGAGAAAAAATTAAATCGCTCTCTTCTTGGAATTGATTGGAATTGAAACGAAAAAAAATTGCCTCCCCGTTAAAAGGGAGGCTTTAATTTTTTTAATTGCCTTTCATTAATTCTCTGATTGACGCTTTAATAATATTCTCGACAACTTTTATGACCGGGCCGCCCTGATATTCGCGGTAAATTTGACAGCTTGCAGCCCCGCTGTAGTCATCGCCCATGCTTTGAGTAAGATAAAGCCTAGGCTCGCAGGTAGTATATAAATACGTCACGTCATGTGCCGGGATAACTTCCGTTTTTTCTTCGGGAATTCTTATTGTTTCGATCAGCCGGCCCTTGTGGTCGCGCTTCTCAATGTCATGATAGACAGTGTAAGTTCTAACTTGTTCGGGAACATGTTCGGTTTCAAATTGCTGATTTACGGTCATTGTGAGATAAGCGGCGTATCCCATTTCAGCGGCGCGGTCAAAAAATAATTTATCTCCGACAGAAATATTTTCGCCGTAAATAAATCTCATATCTGTTAGAACGTCATCAAGATTTTTAACCAAAGGTCGGCGGCCTTTTTTAGCAGCGGCGTTGATCCCGTCGACAGTCCAAGAAAAAGCATTTGAGCTTAATTGTTTTGGAGGCATGAGATGTCTTCCGGCGTTGAGTCTTAAATCCGCAGGCATTACGAAAATTTTTTTAAGATCTGAAATTCTCAGCGAAGGATCCCTCCATACGTCAACGTCCGCGGCAAAAGCAAGGCTCGAAAAAAAACACGCGCTGATAAAAAATATTACTGCAAAAAATTTTTTCATGTTAATAAATTACAACTCCATACTTCGATTTCTTAATTTCAATCTGCGGCTGAAGAGGTCTTCTTCGATTTCGTCGGCCTGTTCCGCTACCATGAATTTATCTTCAAAGACAGCGTCGCCTGCTTCGTCAGGCTGGCCTTTGAAAGCGTCCTTTAAAAATATCGGTGCCAAGATAGTGCATACGATTATCATGATAATAATCGGGCCAAGATAATCTTCGCTGATTAAGTTCAACGAGACTCCTTTATCGGCGACAATAAGCGCAACCTCTCCGCGGCATACCATGCCGAGTCCTATCTGATAGCTTTGCCTCGTGTTAAGCCCGCAGAGTTTAGCGCCGATCCCGCAGCCGAATAATTTTGAAACTACAGCGACAGCTACAAGCGCTACAGTAAATATTACAAGCTTCATTGACATAGCCGGGAGTACGACTTCAAGGCCGATATTCGCGAAAAATATTGGGGTTAATAAAAGATAAGAAATAGTATCGAACTTGCTGGCGATATATTGCCCTTTGGGAGAAATTGATATTATCATTCCTGCTGAGAACGCGCCGATAATATCAGCTACTCCGAAAATAGTTTCAGCAGCCCACGCCATAAATAAACATAATGCAAAACCCATGACAGGATAGCGTCTTAAATTTCTTGCGGCCTGAACACGATCAGACCAGCTCATATAAAATCTCCATAAGAAGCCTACGAAGCCAACAAATCCAAAGAAGCCGAAAATTTTAGCAAAGACTAAAGAAAAATTTACGTCTTCGCCCTCCATTCCCGTTATAATCGTAAGACAGATCAAGCCCAAAATATCGTCTATCAAAGCCGCCGCCAGAGTCGTATTGCCGACCTTCGTTGACATCTTGCCGAGCTCTTTGAGAGTCTCTACTGTAATTGAAACTGAAGTCGCCGTTAAGACAGCTCCGACAAAAATCGCCGACCCAAAAGAAACATTCTTTTCGAACAAATACATAAGGCCCGCGCCCATTCCTAAAGGCAACAAGACTCCCGTAAGCGCTACGACAAAGCCGTCACGGCCTGAGGCTTTAAGCTCGTCGATATTCGTTTCCATTCCGGCCGTAAACATGATAACTATTACTCCTAGTTCAGCCAGCCTGCTCAATAATTGCGAAGGCATTAAACAAAACTCTACGCCGAATAATTTTTGGGTGATTAAACCCAAAACCGCCGGCCCGAAAAATAAACCGGCCATTAATGCCCCTACAACCTGCGGAAGCTGAGCCCTTCGTGACAAAATACTGAAGATTTTTGTGGACATTAAAATCACACAGAGCGTAAGTAAATAGTTATAGTGTTCCAAAAGAATTACTCCCTTTCATAAGAAAATTATAAAAGAAAAATTTTTTTATAACTCATAGTCATCGCCGGAAGCTTCGCCCAGCAACGCCCCTACCTGATGCCGCCAAGGAAGTGAAGGGTGAGCGCCGATTTTAGTACAGGCTAAAGCCCCGCAGGCCGAAGCAAAACGCGCAGCCCTCTTCAACGGCCGGCCTTCTCCAAGAGCAACGCATAACCCCGCGCAAAAAGCGTCACGCGCTCCAGTGCTGTCGACCGAACGAATATTAAACGCATCGAAAGAAAATTCTTCGCCTTCGTTTGAAAAAATCATTCCGCCTTTTGAACTCTGTGTAACAACAAGGCAGCGTATTCCCTTGTTCAAAATTTTATGAGCCATTGAGCTTATTGAGGCATTATGATTTTTATTATTAGCGTAAAAATTCAGGGCCTTTTCGTTTAAGATAAAATAGTCAATATTTTTCCATGTTTCTTCTGGAAGTGAGAAAGGAGGCTCGGCGGATAAAAAAGTCCGGCAGCCTGTCTGCCTTGCGATTTTCAAACCTGTCATTACGGTTTTAGGGGGGCTTTCCATTTGAAAGAGCGCCGAGTCCGAAGACTCAAAAATTTTTTTTGCGTCCATTATTGCCTGTTCGTCAAGCAAAGAATTTGCGCCTTGAGCTATTACTATAGAATTTTCTCCTTCATCTGTAACTGTAATAACTGCTGTGCCGGTGGATAATTCTTTTCTAGTCTGTAAATTTGAACAGTCTACTCCGTTTTCAGTTAAGACCGCCCGTAATTTTTTCCCGAAGTCGTCATTACCAACGCAGCCTATCATATAAGATTTTGCATTAAGCCTGGCGACTTCAAGAGCTTGATTAGATCCCTTGCCGCCTCCGGCCATTCCGAAGGGGCCGCCGATTATAGTCTCGCCTTTTCGGGGACAGTGTGAAGCGCGTATAACAAGGTCAATATTCAATGAACCTACTATAGTAACTGCTGACATAAGTTTCAGCCTCCGTTGAGTTTTCTATAAGTAAATTTTTCTTAGAACGGTAAAGTTTTAATTTATTTTATAACTAAAAGGCTTGAACTCAAAATCGAATTGTGATATAAATAAATAATAATTTTACCGAACGGTATTTATTTTTTCCGGTATTTTTATTGCTCTAAGTGATTTATTTCGCTGGAGTTTTTCGCAAGAGTGGAAGAGCCGTTTACCGTTTTTGCGTGGATTGAAAATGGCTATCATAACACAAAATATTTTATTTAAAGACTCCCGGGGTCTTTTTATTATTTTTTGAAAACAACATCTCAGGCTTTGGCTTTTAATGCCCGTGAGGTTTCAAATCAAGCATAGCCTTCTCGTAAATCAAATCAGACCGCAACAAAAATATAAAGCATATACTCAACGGGATAATAGCAAGCCAGATACTTTTTTCTCCAAAATAAGAACATGCCCGCGTCATGACAACCCCTCCGAAGAAAAATGCAAAAATAATTTTCTCGTGCCTGATAGCTTTCTTGCGGGCCTCCGGCTCTTGCTCATGGTGCTTGATTGCCCGGGCAATGCTGATACCGATCTGTCTAACATGATTCGTTACAAAAGTCGTTGCCATTGGAACGCCTTCAGCCTGTCGGAACGTGTTGAACTGCATTGAACATAAAAAACAAATTATCACCTGAACAATCTGATCCGGCCACGAAAAAGGAATAAACCCTACTATAAACAACGCGACAATCTCAATCCCTACAAGCATAGTGTCCCAGCGAATAAAGTAAGAATGCTTGACCTTCTCCGGCAAAATTTCAGACAAGATAGTCCCGGCTATGTACGCCAAGAACGGCACGAAAAAATATAACGTTGCTTTGAAATTTCCCGTCCCTACAGCTAAGGACATTTTGACAACATTTCCGGTCTGGGCGTTGCTGAAGACTCCGCCCCTTACGTTGTAAGTGTACAGCCCCATCATTCCGGCCGCGACCGTGAGAAGCTCAAAGATAAAATATTTTTCACAGGTCAAATAAAAATCTTTGTGCAGTTCGTTATGTAATTCTTTATGCTGCTCTGAAGGAAAAAAATCTTTTTTACTCATGATATTTAACACAGCCTTTCTTAAATGGACACGAGGCACAGTGTTCGTGCTTTACCTCAAACGGCCCGGAGGCACAAAGTTCAGACGCTCTTAATACCCTTGCTTTGATGTCGTCAAAATTCTTGCACTCACGCTCAAAAAATTTTCCTTCACGTAAAAACGCCGTGCAGGTTTCAACGCTTTCAGCTCCGGTTAATTCATGAGCGGCCAAGGCGTAAAAATCTAATTGAGACTCGTAAAGCCCTTCGGGTACATTTTCAATCGAAGTTATCTTGTAATCAATGACTCGATTTTCAAAGAAAGCATCCATAGCTCCGGCTAGCGCTGTAGCACCTCCGGCAAGTTTGACTCTGAAGCTGAATTCACGCTTGAAATTATTTTTTATTAGTTCTTGGCCCAAGTCACTGGCCGCGAAGTTCATAAGCCAGTCATTCAAAACAAGCTTAGATTTTTTATCGCGCCAGATTCTTCGCAATGACGCGGGCAATCTTGAAACAATTTCACGATCATTCAGATAATATTCAAGCTCGGCCTCGTAATTATTATTTTTAGGCCAGCGTTCAAGAATCCAG
>JAFSSV010000013.1 GCA_017450825.1 Synergistaceae bacterium | reverse complement strand
TTCTCATGGTTTAATACCTCCAATTTAAAAAAATAAATTAATTAACGTAAGCGAATTATATAGTAGCATACTTAAAAAACTATAACCCCCTCGCCAGCAAGCTGGCCCTCTTGTTTGTAAAGCAACCCCCTTGTCAACAAGTTGGCCCTTGGTGAGAGCAACCCCCCTGTCAGCAAGCTGACATCCCCCCTTAACAGGGGGGACGAGAGAGTTCTTCAAGATATTTATTCCCTTTACACTCTTACCTCCCCTGAAAGGGGAGGTGGTGAGCGAAGCGAACCGGAGGGGTTAATTTTCTATAAGGGGAGGTGGCTTGAAGAACCGGAGGGATTAATTTTTTATAAGTGGAGGTGGCCTGAAGAACCGGAGGGGGTTTATAGAAAAAAAAGGGCGGGCTTGTAAAAAAATCCGGCATGATATAATTCAGTTCAACATACAAGAGAAAAGGAAAGGCCAATTTATAGAAAATGTTTTTTTTCACGATTGACACTGAAAGGCATCTGAACAGACGGCTAACACCGTTGAACGTGTGGTCGCTGGCGTTTGGCTGCGGAATAGGTTGGAGTGCCTTTGTGATGCCGGGCACTGTCTTCTTGAAAAATGCCGGGCCTCTCGGGACGCTCATAGCAATGGAAATTGCTACGCTGATAATGCTTATAATCTCATATAACTATAGTTATATGATAAAAAAATTTCCGTTGACCGGCGGCGAATTCATTTATGCCAAGATGGCCTTCGGGGAACGTCACGGATTCTTGTGTGCATGGTTTTTAAGTCTTTCGTATCTTTCAGTTATACCTTTGAACGCTACAGCTTTGAATTTAATAATGCGCGCGGTCTTCGGCGACGCTTTCCAGTTTGGCTTTCACTATGTAGTGAAGGGCTATCATGTTTATTTCGGAGAAATTCTTTTAGCGATCGGCGCTCTGATAATTTTCATGATAGTAAATTCTTGGGGAGTTCAGTTTACCGGCCGCATACAGACTCTAATGGTAATGATTTTGTTAGGAGGAATTATTGTTGCGGTTGCCGGCGCGTTTTTAAGTCCTGATGTAAGCTCTTCAAACCTTTATCCTATGTTTCATCCGACTTCAGAAGATTTCACGAAGACAATAGCCGCTCAGATAATCGCAATTCTTGTCACGGGGCCGCAGTCTTTTGTAGGTTTTGACACTGTGCCTCAGCTTATGGAAGAGTCTAATTTCTCACATGATAAAGTTAAAGTCGTAATGGACACGAGCATAATCTGCGGAGGATTTGTCTATATTTCTTTGACTCTCTTAGCCTGTTCAGTATGGCCAAAAATTTATTCAAACTGGGTAGAATATAATAACGCCTTGCCGGGCTTGAGCGGCATAGAAGGAATCCCTACGCTTAACGCGGCCAATATGGTCTTGGGGAAGGCGGGCCTGTTCTTTCTTGTTGCCTCTGTAATAGCTGCAATGCTCACGGGTATCGTAGGCTTTTACACGGCGACAAGTCGTCTGTTATACTCAATGGCTCGTGACGGAATGATCCCTTCATGGTTTGAAGCTCTTAATAAAAACGGAGTCCCTAAGAACGCCGGATTATTCTGTACGGTCATAGCCGGATTAACTTGTCTGCTTGGCCGCGCTGTAATGGGCTGGGTGTTCGATATGGCCTCGATCGGAGGCGCGATAGGCTTTGCTTACACTTCGATCTCGGCTTTTAAATATGCCTTGAGCGAAAAGCGAATTGACATAATGATTTTTGGGATACTTGGTTTTATTTTGTCATTAGGAATGGCGTTTTTATTGCTTGTTCCAGTGCCGGGGCTTAATGTATCTTTGGGGCGTGAGTCTTATTTGCTCTTAGTGATCTGGACTCTTTTGGGCTTTGCTTTTTACACGCGCCGAAGATTGTTTCCTGAAAATCCTTTAAGGAGGTGATAACGTGAACAGTGATGTTATAAAAATTTCTAATGATGGCCAGGGAATGAGCGATGCTTTGGATTTTCTTGATAATGCCGCGAAGGATTTGGCCCTTGATAGAAAGCAGTCTTTCCATTTAAGGCTCATAGGCGAAGAAATGTTCAGCATGGTGCGTTCGATTGCCGGCAACTTCCAAGCCAACTTTACGTTTGAAGAAAGTAACAGGGCTTGTACTTTAAGGCTTGAAGCGCTGGCCGCTGAATTAGATTACGGACAGCGCAGGGAATTTCTTTCAGCTTCAACGACCGGAAAAAATATCGCTACTCTCGGCATTATGGACAAAGTCCGCGAACTTATTGAGGCTGGTTTTTATAATATGGAAGAAAGTCTGAACCTTCAGGCCGAGTATGGGTTAGGAATGTTTAACTACGGTGCTATTGGCATTATGGACAACGCATTGCCCGACGCGATTTACTCTTGGTCAATGCAGAAATATATAGAGGAAGTTAAAGATCTGGACTCTGAAGATGGAGAAGAAGCCGCCGACGAGTTAGAGAAGTCCATAATAGCAAATATAGCCGACGAAGTTTTAGTAGGTGTCAAAAAAAACAGTATAGAGCTTATAATACGTAAGCAATTTTAAAGTTTTCTCAGGAGGTATTTTTTATCATGTTAATCAACAAAACAGCTAATGCCGATGAATTAACCATTGCACTCGACGGGAGACTCGATACTTCAACAGCTCCACAGCTTGAGGCCGAAGTCAACAGCAGTCTGGCGGGTGTAAAAAAATTCGTCATTGACATGGATAAGCTTGTGTATGTATCTTCCGCGGGGCTTCGCGTCCTTCTCAAGGCCCAGAAGATCATGAACAAACAGGGCAGCATGACAATTAAGAACGTCAGCGCTGAAATCAAAGAAATTTTTGAGGTAACAGGCTTCGACGAGTTACTGAACATTGAGTAAAAAAATCAGGGAGCTGGAAGTTTATTTCTTAGCAAATTGAAAAAAATTTTCAGCTCCCTGTTCTTAATTTTTTTAATTTCAATCTCAAAGGAGGAGTGAGCTATGTTATTCGATAAATCTGAAAATGGTGAAGTCTTAACGCTTACACTTGATAAAAAGCTTACCGCAGTAACTGCCGGAGAACTTGAAAAGGATTTAATCGAAAAACTCGCCGGTGTTAAAAGTTTTACGGTTGACATGTCGCGTTTAGTTTACGTTTCTTCGGCCGGCCTCCGGGTCCTTCTCAATGCTCAAAAATATATGAATAAAACAAACGGCTCAATGATTGTAAAAAACGCTGTGCCTGAAGTTATGAAGATTTTTGAGACTACGGGATTTAATGAAATTCTCAATGTAAAAAATTCATAATGGATACAAAAAGAAATAAAGCCCTGGATGTCGCGCGAGGACTTGGTATTATTTTAGTCTCTATCTATCACCTAGTCTACAGGCCGAAGGACGGCGTAGCGGATAATTTAATTCGTGAAGCTATCTGGCTTGAGATCCCGTTCTTCTTTTTTATATCAGGTTTTTATTATAAAGCTGGTCAGCGAAAGGTCGGCGAATATATTTCTCACAAAGTTAAGACGCTCTTAATTCCCACGTTGAAATACACGGCGACGCTTTTAATCTTGGGAGGGGTCTATTGCGCGTTTGTTCATGATTATACATGGCAAAATTTCTTCCGTGATGTAATTTTTACGTATTTGAGGCCGGAATTCTCTAGCCTTATAATTCCTGAATGGGGTTACGGCGGAATTCTGTTTGAAAATATTTCGGCTGTCTGGTTTGTCTGGACAATGATGTTTGCGTCGTCACTTTTTTATAAACTGGAAGGAATATTCGGTAAAGCTACAAAGTCAAGAATTGCGGTCAGCATAATTTTAATTTTGATTAGTATGGCTGTATATCCAGTTCGTAAATATTTTTCATGGAATCTTACGGGTGTTCCTGCCTTTGTCGCTATCATGGTGCTAAGTTCTTATTTCGTTATAAAAGTAAATTATTTTTACGCTTTTCTTGCCGTAATAGCTCACGTAATTTTATTTCAGCTCTGCGGGACAGATAGTATAGTTTATAACGACTTGGGTACCATAGGTGCATGGAGCGTGCCTGTATTTTGTCTTCAAGCTTTTATAGGGACATATGCGCTTATAGTCTTCAGTACTTGGCTGCAGAAAAATTTCAAACTTGCTGTAATTCTGGAATTCATTGGCAAGAATTCTTTAATATTTTTGCTGTTTCATTGTGCCTTCGCTGTGGTATTCTACGATTTATTTCACACTTACATAAAACCCGGGCCGTTTTGGTATATGGAAAATATAAATCAAACTGTAACGCCTGAAATCTTTATGAAGTCACTAACAGTTTGGTCTTTATCTCTAATGTCTTGCGCGCTTGTTGTGAACGTACAATCGAAAATCGGGGGAGTTATTAGGAAAAATGAAGCTAAAAAATAATTTTGCTTTGAAGTTATTGGCGGGGGTTGTCTTCGTCATGGCTGCTTTGAGCGTAATTGTAAGTATAATAGGATATTACTTATTCACTCGTTCTATTGTCCATCAATATTCCAACAGCGCATGGAACACAGCGCGAACAGCTGCTATCTATGTTGTGCCTGGATTAGTTGTGAACCCCAGGTACGATGTTCGTGAATGGCAAGCACGTTCAAACATGGTTCACAGAGAATGGCAACGCTTGGCCAACACTCAAAACGCTTCATTAATATATGTCTTCAGGGCGTACGGAGAAAATTATCAAGACATTGAATTTTTTACGAACGTTGCGGGCCCTAATTTTCCTAGTGAAGTTTTTCCAGACGGCTATAAAATCCAACAGAAAGATCAAAGGTATCTACACGCCTTCAAAAAAATCTATGAAGAAGGACAAGAACGTGTCGAGATAGAAGTTTATCGGGCTCCGTCTCCTGAATTTCCTTCCGGAAATCATATTACAGTTATGATACCGTTCAAGGACAACATGACCGGAGAAATTTTGGCTATTATCGCTGTCGAACGTGAAATGGAAGAACTTGACAATGTACGTCACGGATATTTACGGCATGTTCTGGCAACAACGGCGATTTTATTAGTCTTTGTAATTTTCTTGTACGGCTTGTATCTGAAAAGAAATTTAATCGCGCCTATTCGCAAAATCGCAGGCGAAGCTTTGCGCTTTGCTTATGAAAATAAAAAGCCTGATATTCCTCTTCAGTCTGAAATAAAAACTCAAGATGAAGTCGGCCAGCTTGCTCTTACGATTGACACTATGGAGAGCGATATTTTGAATTACGTTGAAAATCTCACGCGTGTCACTAAAGAGAAAGAGCAGATAAAAGCAGAATTAAATGTTGCTACACAAATTCAAGCCGATATGCTTCCGAGAAAGTTCCCGCCTTTCCCTGAGAGAAACGAGTTTGAGATTTACGCGTCCATGAATCCGGCTAAGGAAGTAGGAGGAGATTTCTATGATTTCTTCTTTATAGATCCCGATCATCTTGCCTTAGTCATTGCTGACGTATCCGGAAAGGGAGTCCCCGCGGCGCTGTTCATGGTAATTTCTAAGACGCTTATCAAGAACAGGGCACAGATGGGCGGCACACCTGCTGAAATCCTTCATGACGTTAATAATCAGTTATGCGAAGGCAACGAAGCCGATTTATTCGTAACTGTATGGCTTGGAATTCTTGAGATCTCTACCGGTCATTTAATTTCAGCCAATGCCGGCCACGAGTACCCGGCTTTGAAACGAGTCGGCGGAAAATTTGAGATCGTCAAAGCTAAACATAGTCCCGCTGTCGCTACTATGGAAGGCATAAAGTTCAAGAATGCTGAATTAGAT
This sequence comes from Synergistaceae bacterium, assembly GCA_017450825.1. Taxonomy (GTDB): domain Bacteria; phylum Synergistota; class Synergistia; order Synergistales; family Aminobacteriaceae; genus JAFUXM01. The sequence goes on along the minus strand of JAFSSV010000013.1, from coordinate 12,021 downwards.
CTTGGCCCGGGCGATTTGCTTTATGTTTATACTGACGGAGTCGCCGAGGCTACTAACTCACAGGAAGAGCTTTACGGTACGGATCGAATGATCGAAGACTTAAATAAAAATCTTGACGCAGACCCCGAAGAATTATTAATCAATATGAAACGGGAAGTTGATAATTTTACAGGCGATGCCCCGCAATTCGACGATATAACAATGCTTGGAATAAAAATTTCACTTCATAATTCATAATTATTTTCAGGGAGCTATTTATAAATGAAAGAATTAACAATCAGTGCAGAAATTCCCAATCTTGATACTGTGATTGAGTTTGTAAACGAAGAGCTTGAGGCTCACGACTGCGGGCCAAAAGTTCAAATGCAGATTGAAGTCGCTGTCGAAGAAATATTCGTGAACATAGCTCACTATGCTTATCAACCTCAAATCGGCACCGCTACTGTCCGGGTAGAAGTTCAGCCCGAACCTCAGGCCGCAGTAATTACTTTTATCGACAGCGGAGTTCCTTATGACCCGTTAGCCAAACCTGATCCCGATGTAACTCTTTCAGCCGAAGAAAGAGAGGTCGGCGGTCTTGGAATTTACATGGTAAAAAAGAGTATGGACGACGTTTCATATGAGTATAAAGACGGGAAAAATATTTTTACTATTAAGAAAAAGTTTTAATAGAAAATGTATGCGGAGTTTTTTCGTTATGAAAAAATTTTTAGCTTTTATATTTTTATTCGTGGTGGAAGCTACGTCATTCGGACAGGATTTTGACCGTAAAAATTTAATTCAGCGGGCTATTGACACTCAGCCTAAGTCGTATGCGCCTTATTCTCATTATAACGTCGCGGCGGCGGTGCTTTGTGATTCAGGAAAGATCTATACCGGAGCTAATATTGAAAATGCTTCGTATCCTGCTGGAGATTGTGCTGAAAAGACAGCGATAACCATTGCTGCTCTTGCAGGTGAAAGAAATTTAGTAGCTATAGCCATTGTCGGTGGGCCGAATGAAACTCAAGCGGATTACTGTGCGCCGTGTGGAATTTGCCGTCAAGTTATGCGCGAGTTCAGCAATCCTGAAAAAATGATAGTAATTATCGCTAAAAATCCCGATGATTATATTGAAAAGACTCTTGATGAGCTTTTGCCTTTGAGTTTCGGCCCTGATAATCTCAAAAAATAAATTTAATGTTCGCTAATTTGGGGTTTTGAGAAAAAAAATAAAATCTGTTATTCTTACCCGAATAATATAAAAAAGTAAAAAAGGAAGTGTTAAGGCTTGGAAAATTTTACGATGAAGTTCAAGAACAGCAAGGACTCTATTACGTTTATGCCTTGTGGAAGAATTGACTCTAATACCGTAATGAACTTCAGTAACGCAATTTCTTCTAATCTTGGCGAAGGCATCAAGTCGGCTATTATTTTTGACTGCAAAGATCTGGATTATATTTCCAGCGCCGGGCTGCGTGTCCTGTTAAGTTTAAAGAAAAAAGAAAAAGCAGTCGTAAAATTGATCAATGTACACGGAGAAGTTAATGACATTCTCGAAGTAACAGGCTTTTCTCAGATTTTTGACGTATCAAGAGGAGTCCGGGAAATTTCAGGCGAAAATATTACATTGCTTGCTAAAGACGAAGATATGAGCCTGTATCGAATGGACAGCGACAAAATCTTGAAGCTTTATAAAAACGGTACCGATTTTGAAGCTGTAGAAAACGAGCTGAAATATTCAAAGGCCGCGTTATTCAGTGGAGTGCCGACGCTGATTTCTTATGACAATGTAATTTTTAAAGGGCAATACGGAATAGTTTACGAGATGCCGAATTCAAAGACTGTTGCTGATGTAATTGATTTTAAGGGCTTATTGTCTTTGGCACGCTATGCCGAAGAAATGGGCAAGGCTTTGAAAATGATTCATTCATGCGAACCTGAAGAAGGTATCTTGCCTAGGACTTCTAAAATTTTTACAATGCGTGCCCTGAAAATGAACAAATATTTTCATGAAAAAGAATTAGAAAAGCTTAGGACTCTTATATCAATAATTCCAGATGATAATAAATTCATTTACGGAGATTATCACGCAGGCAACGTTTTTTTACAGGGTGACGAGATAATTTTAATTGATATGTCTCGAGCCTCATGCGGCAATCCGATTTTTGACTTGGCCAGAACTTATATGATCTATGTAAGTGAAGCCAACTTGTTCGCAAAACGTCTTACGGGGCTTGATACTATACATGCGAAAAAATTTTGGGACATTTTTATTCGTGCCTATCTAGGAAGTGATGACGAAGCTTTTATTAAGCATCAAGAAAAGATAATATTTGCGGCGGCTTTGTTGTATTCTTCTCTTATACCCTCGTTTAACACTTTAGGGCAGGAAAATATTGAAAGGTTTGTTGCTAATGCCCGGCGCGATATTTTCCCGATTTACGATAATTTATTACAGTTATTGGCCGAGGCAAGATTTTAACTGGAGGTAATTCTTGTTATGAAGAAGTTTTTTGGGTTGTTCCTTTTTTCTTGCTTGTTAGCTGCAAGTGCTGCAAGTGCTGTCAAACAGGAAAAGGACTTTGTAGATGCAGGCGTGTTGACTTATCTTGGCACTACTGAAGCTGAATTTCAGGCAGGCCTTGACGATCTCCGCAAAGCTGTTGCGCCGTTACTTCCTACTGAAGAAAACAAAGGGGAATGGTCGGACTATGACATGATGGAAGGCTTTTTGACTTCGCTTGTTAAAAATCGCCGGGTGATTCATTTTTATGACTCTCTGCTTTCAATGCAAATGGCTCTCCGCTCTGGACAGCTTGATGAGATAGCATTGCCTGAACCTGTAGGAATGTATCTCGTACAGAATAACCCTAAGTACGATATTTATTTTTCGCTCAACATGCTGCCTTCGACGATTTCTTTTGGCTTCAGGAACGGAAATGAATCTCTTTGCAGAGAATTCAATAGCGCTATCAAGGCAATGAAGAACGACGGTACACTCGCAAAGCTTCGCAAAAATTTTGTTACTGAGCTTGGACAATCCCAACCTGAAGAAATAAAATTTCAGAATTTCAAGAATGCTGCAACGATCCGTGTAGCAGTTACAGGCGACCTGCCTCCGATAGATTTCATAGCGTCCGACGGAAAGCCCACGGGCTATAACACTGCGATCTTGTCTGAAATTGGGAAGAGACTCAAGAAAAACATCAGGCTTATCAGCATAGAGTCCGGCGCTCGTTCTTCTGCGCTTGCGTCTGAAAGAGTCGACGTAGTTTTCTGGTACAGGAACACAGGCGGCCTAAAGACTTTGCCTAAGGTTAAAGACAAAAATTTAAGAAACGTAATGCAAGACACCGCGACAGGCGTTCTCTTGTCCGAGCCTTATTACGATTGGGACACAGATTTAGTAATCGGGGTGGCGAATTAAAAATTATGAAGAAATTTTTATTAGCGATTGCTTTTATTTTTATCGCTTCAATTTGTTCGGCCGCGCCTGCTAGGATTGGAGTTCTTGCTCCGATCGGAATGACCGAAGAGGGCGTTTTAAGATGGAGCGAAAACGTCGCACAGGCCGAAGGCAAGACCGAGCCTTTTAAGAATGAAAATAAAATATTTTTATTCGAGAACTTAAATGAAATGATCATGTCTCTGGAGGCCGGAAAGATTGACCGGTTTGCAATCAGTGAAGCTACCGGACGATATATTGTCGCCCGCAACAAAAATTTTAATTTCATAGATCATAATCATAATGCCATACTCGGCTACGCAATGGCAATGCGCGAAGAGGACAAGCCCAAACTCTTGGCTATTAATTTGGCTATAAACGACCTGAAAGCTAACGGAACTCTCAGAGATCTGATTAAAAAATATATTTTGAATCTCGGCGATAAAGATCCAGAGCCTGTCACTCTTCCGTTTTTTGAAGGTGCCCGGGAACTTAAAGTCGCTATCACTGGAGATCTTCCGCCTATGGACTGTATATTGCCTGACGGAACTCCGGCGGGATTCAATACGGCCTTCCTTGCTGAACTTAGCAAGGAAACAAAAATAAATTTTAATCTCGTCAGCGTGAGTGCAGGCGCAAGACAGACGGCTTTGTCATCTGGAAAAGTTGACCTGCTGTTCTGGACTCGCGTGGTCTATAACGAAAAGGGAGAAAATTTAAATTATCCGCTTGATGTTTTGACGGGTGTTGCAGTTTCTGATCCTTATTTTCTTGAAAGCCGCGCAGCCGTTGAGCTGAAAAAATAAAAAGAAAGGTGATTTTTTTAAAGTGAAGAAATTTTTGTCTGTTGTTTTAGTTTTGCTTCTTATGGCCGGAACTTCTTATGGTCTTGAGAAAAAAGTAATCAAGCTGGGCTTGCTCTCAAAGTTAAATACAACTGAGGAGCAGTTCATGGAAACATGGCGAAAAACTTTTGCCCCTAAGAACGAAAATCTTGAAATCGTCATAAAGTTCTATGACAATCTGAACGCAATGCAGATGGCTTTGAACGTCAATGATATTAACGAAATGATCTTGCCGGACTTCACAGCCGACTACGTAATGAACATGGACAAGTCTTACAGGTCAAGCCTCGTTCTTAGGTCAAAAGGAATGGGTCTTGCCTTCGGATTCAGCGCAGAAAATAAACATCTTCAGATGCAGTTTAACGAAGCTCTTACTGCTCTTATAAGCGACTGGACTCTAAGCGCGCTTGAGGGAATTTACATAGCCTCGCCGGGCATGACTGAACCAGAGCCTATAGAGTTCAGAAATTTTGAAGGAGCTGAAGAGATCCGTATAGCCGTCACAGGCGACCTGCCTCCGATAGACTATATAGCGGCAGACGGAAGGCCCGCGGGATTCAGTACAGCGGTGCTTTCTGAAATCGGACGCTACCTCAAGAAAAATATCAAGCTTATTAATATTGAAGCCGGAGCAAGAACGGCGGCGCTTACTTCAGGAAGAGTTGACGTAGTTTTCTGGTACGAAATTGACACGACCAAAGAAGTTCAGCCGGACGTTCCCGAAGGAATAATTTTGTCCCAGCCTTATTATGAATGGGACAGATTTGTTCACTTGGTCAAGGTACGCGATGAAGATAAAAAAACTAAGGGCTGGGATCCGTCATCTTGGTGGTCTGTACGCGACGTTATTAACTTACACGATACAGGAGCGCAGTAATATATTAAAGGAGAGAACATGAAAAAATTTTTAAGCTTGATTTTAATCATTGCCTTCTTTGTTGCTGGTGCTGCTGTAGCGATGGGCGAAGAAGTTTATCATGATTACGTAGGCTTTTTGGCAAGGCTTCAGACAACGCCCGAAGAATTCTTCAACATGATGAAAAAGGCTTGGGCTACGAGCGGCTGGACGATAATAGGCGGCGATCATTCAACGAGTCAGGCAAAATTTTATGACTCTCTTGTATTAATGCAGATGGCTTTGAGCGCCGGTGAGATTGAAGAAATGATCTTGCCGGATTTCGTTGCTGAATACATCGTGAAAAATAATCCGGACTATTCGATCTGCTGTGTATCAAATTCAGGAAGAATGAGTCTGGCCTTTGGCTTTCTTAAAAAGAATAACGAGCTTGCTTACAAATGGAATGCCGCGCTGCTTTCAATGCGCAATGACTTCACGATGTCGAACTTGATTCAAAAATATATTAAAGCTCCGTTAGAAAAAAATGATCCAAGCTACGAATATATTTACGGCGGGAAAAAGCTCAAAGAAAAAAATCCCTACGAGGTCAAGTTTCAAGAATTCAAAGGCGCGCCTGTTATTCGTGTAGCAGTTACGGGTGACTTGCCTCCGATAGATTTTTTTACGCCTGACGGAATGCCCGCGGGATATAGCACGGCGATACTTGCGGAGATTGGCAAGCGATTGAAATTAAACATCCGCCTCGTACCCGTTACTACCGTTGCAAGGACAGCAGCGCTTGTCAGTAATCGGGTTGATGTTGTCTTTTGGTACGAAGTCGGAAAAAATTTTGATTATCAGTATGATGCGCCGAAGGACGTAATCTTATCGGAGCCTTATTATAGTTGGGATACATTTCTTCATATAAGATTTAAGGATGGTGATTAAGTAAATGTCTTTAAATGAAATTCTCTATAGAATTTTAATACAAGGTGGTTCTTACTTGACCATATTAAAAGGTCTTAGGGCTACTGTTGAAATTTCTGTCTTTTCTTTATTCTTTGGTACGCTGCTCGGGGCTTTTGTCTGCGGGCTTAGAATGTCGCGGCTGAAAATTTTTAATATCCCCGCGAAAATTTACATAATTCTTTTAAGAGGCTCGCCGGTCTTAATGCTCTTAATGTTAATGTACTACGGGGTATTCGCGCGCAGCAGTCTTGAAGCAAATACTATAGCTATCGTAACTTTTTCTCTTAACGTTGCCGCTCATGTTGCTGAACTTTTAAGAGCATCAATCAGCGCTACAGACTTCGGACAGGTTGAGGCCGCTAGGACTTTGGGCTTCTCTGCTTTTCAGGCCTTCAGGCTTGTAACTTTGCCGCAGGTAATTCAGATTGCCAAGCCTGTATATCAATCAACGGTCGTAAATTTAATTCAATGGACGAGCGTTGTAGGCTACGTATCCATTACAGATTTGACTCGCGTAATCAATAACATAGCCTCCCGAACAATGCAGCCAATGATTACGATTATCATAGGCATGTTAATTTATCTGGCGCTGGCTTATGTCGTTCACGGGATTTTCGCCTTAACTGATATGATCAGCAACAGAGGAAAGGAAAAGGAGGTGTAAGTTATGGCTCTTATAGAAGTAAAAAATTTATGCAAATCCTTCGGGAGTTTAAAAGTCTGGGAGAACGTTAATTTAAAAGTTGAAGAGGGAGAACGCATAGCTATTATAGGCGCGTCAGGCTGCGGCAAGAGTGTTTTCCTGCGTTCGCTTGAGCTTCTTGAACATCCGGACAGCGGACAGATTTTTATTGACGGCGAAGAGATAACGGCCAAGGGAGCGGACGTAAATAAAATCAGACTCAAAATGGGAATGGTCTATCAAAAATTTTATTTATTTTCTCATATGGACGTCATGGATAATCTTTGCCTTGCTCCGGTCAAGCTTCTCGGTATGCCGCGCAAAGAAGCCGAAGAACATGCTATGGAATGGCTTGCTAAAGTCGGTCTTACTTCAAAGGCTCACGCATGGCCCGAAAGATTATCAGGCGGTCAGCAGCAGAGAATAGCGATTTGCCGTTCGCTTATGATGAAACCCAAGGTCTTGCTGTTCGACGAACCTACAAGCGCGCTTGATCCTACAATGGTCGGAGAAGTTCTGGCAATGATCCGAATGCTGGCCAAGAATGATATGACAATGTTAATCGTCACGCATGAAATGAATTTTGCCCGCGACGTTGCCGACAGAGTTTTATTCTTTGCTGAAGGCGGTATCTATGAGGAAGGCTCGCCCGAAGAAATTTTCGATAATCCCAAGGGCGAAAAGACGGCGGCGTTCATTCGCAAGCTTAAATATTTCAGCTATGAGATCAAGCAAAGAGATTTTGACTTGCTCGAAATGCAGGGACAGATTCACAGCTTTACTGAAAAGTACGGCATAAATGCAAAGCTTGCTTACAGGCTTGAGCTTTCCAGCGAAGAATTAATTTATGAAATGATTGCCGGGTGCTACAAGAAATCTTCAAAAGATGTAAATATCGCTTTGGAAATTTCATATTCAGAGGCGGACTCGTCCGTCATGTTCTCGTTGACAAGCGGCGGAACGCAGTTTAATCCGTTCGACAGCAGCCGTACCGCTCAGAATTCTGACGATGCTCCTCATCTTGGAGTCCAGCTCCTCAAGAAGACGGCCAAGGAAGAAATAAAATACGATTTCTCCAACGGCATTAATAAAATTGAAATTTTGCTATAAAAATTTTTTTGAAAGGATTTGCATTTAATATGAAAAAAATTTTAGCGCTTGCCTGTTTATTTGTTTGTGTGTTTGCCTGCGGAGCTTTCGCTACTGAAAGTGCCCAGCAAGTTATCGCCGAAGCTGTGGGTCTTGTTCAGACTGCTGTAAACGCAGGCGATGCGGCGGATCTTGGCTCGACTTTAAGAGGTTCTTACGCTGTCGCTATAGTGCCTTCTATGTTCAAGGGCGGTTTCGTGTTTGCCGGGGAATACGGGGAAGGCTTGATCCTTCGACGTGAGAAAGGTAAATGGTACGGGCCAAGCTTCTATAATATCAGCGGCGGCTCATTCGGTCTTCAGATAGGTGTGCAGTCTATCTCGCTTCTTATGGCCGTAATAAATGAAAAAGGCGTTCGGGCTTTCATGAACAGCCGTACAAAACTCGGCGGCGATATTGGGATCGTTGCCGGGCCGGTGGGCCGTCGTGCAGAGGCCGCGACAGATGCTCAAGCTAAAGCGTCGATCTACAGCTACTCAATGTCGCAGGGACTCTTCGCGGGACTTTCTCTTCAAGGCTCGGTCGTAAGCGTCAGCGTCAAACGCAACAAAGAATACTGGGGCAAAAAGATTGCCGGCGATGACGCGCTTAAAATTGAAGCTAAGGACGAAAAGATCCAGCCGTTATTAAAAGTTCTTGACGAATTAATAGCTAAAGCTAAGTAAAATTTTTTTATAAAATAAAAGCCTTTTATGAAAAAGAGGAGCAGCCAAACTGCTCCTCTTTTTTTGAGGGGGATAGTGTAAAATAAAACAAAAAATTTTTAAGGAGCGATTCATTTTGCGAAAGGGCTGGGCATTTTGCCTTTTGTTGCTGTTGATTCTCACCGCAAATTTAATTTCAGAAAAAAATTCTTACGCAAGTACAGGAGCTAATACAGGAATTACAGGTCTATGGGAGTACCCTTCGGCTGAAATGCCGGATGACGGGATCGGACGCTTCGGCTACACAAAGGCTTCGCCCTATGGATATTATTTTTTCGATATGGCTTGGCTTCCTTGGCTCGAAGTTGGAACGAGGCTTGAAACTTTCAGCACGATTGACGCGTCCGGCCGCCGTTACATGGATAAGGCAATGGATTTAAAATTCCGCCTCTGGCATAACAAAGACAGGAGTAAATGGTACGTTCCTTCGGTCGCGGCAGGCGTTGTCGACATGATGGGAACAGAGTTAATGAAAGCATGGTTCGCGGCGTTCACTTGGAGATCCGGAAGGTTCGCGGCGACTCTTGGCTACGGCACAGACAGATTAAACGGAATATACGGCGGCATTGAATGGGACGCTGAAGACTGGCTCTCGTTCAAAGCCGAGTACAGTCCGCTTGATTATAATCATGACGTTGTAGGACGACAGCGAGTCATACGAAACGATTCTGATATGCCTTCAAAAAAATATAACGTTGGAGTTGTTCTCAAAGCTCCTTGGGGAACAGACGCTTCAGTAAGCTATCAGCGCGGCAATGAATGGGTAGTCGGAGTCTCACAGAAAATTAATTTATCCGGGCCTTTCTTCGGTACAGCCAGGAAACATTATGGCACCCCCGGCGATAAAAGATCAGCAACATGGGAGGACGTAGCCTCGCAAGATTTAGTCGCTCAAATTAAATCCGGCATAGAAAAATTCGTTCGAGTTCGTGACGTTGACGTTGAAATATATAATAAAAATAATTCTCATAAATTAAAAATCGCTTACGAAAATTACGGCTACTCGTCACAGGCCGAAGCAATGACTCGAATGCTCGTACTCCTTTCGGCCGTAATGCCCGAACTTGATGAGCTTACGTTGATTCACAAGAACGCCGGAGTCCCTATCGTCAAGGCGACTTTTCCGGGGTCATTGCTATTTGATATTCGGGCAAAATCTTTAAGGAACAACGAGCCAATTAATACAGCTTTGTTCGGCTGGGTCGAGTCCGAAGACATAATCAGAAATCCAGACGCAAAAAATCTTTTAAAGAAAAAAGCTGAACACGAAGTCAAAGCTATGGTCGTCTGGGAGCCGCGAATAGATCAGACTCTTCGAGAAGAATTTATGGATCGCTTTTCGATTGACGCAATTTACAGAGGAAGATACTCCGGAGGCTGGGGCGCTGATCTTGCTATACGTTTCCCGTTCTTGTACAACGCCGACATTACAGACAATACGGGTCTATGGTGGGAAAAAGATTTCAACGAAGAAGAACGAATCCAGAGGGCCGGGCTTACTTACGCGAACAAGATAGGCGGCAATTCAAGAACATGGTTTTTTGCTGATGCCGGATATTTGGACGAGGAGTGGTTCGGAGCTAACGCCTACGCAAGATATTATGACAAGAGCGGGCGCTTTTGGATAGGAGCGCGCGTTACAAGTTTGCATAACAGAGATCCTTATTCCTTTGGAGGCTTGAGCAAGGGAATACTTCAATATAAAGACGGAAAAGTTTTAGAAGTTCCGGCGGATAATGAATGGTACATGGGCGGCTGGCTTCAGGCCGGTTATCATTTTGCTGATTTAGACCTTGATTTTGACGCGTCATATGGACAGTTCTTGGACAAAGACAAAGGCTATAAGCTTCAGGCTACGCGTCACTGGGACGATACGGCTATAGGCTTCTGGATTATCGAAGCTGAAAGAAAAATCCGCAGCTATTCACGCGCTGGAATTCATCTTGAAGTTCCGGCTGAAAAATGGTTCGGAGCTTGGCTCAATGGTCAATCAAGCTCGCATGTATGGGAAGCCAATCCGGTTGTCCTTTCGGCGTGGTACATGCACTCGGCCCGCGAAGGCGCAACGCTTAGAACTCCAGAAAAGTTAATGAATCAATTAAGGCCGGTGGCTTTAAAAAAGAACGTAGAGAAATTATTACAGGAATATTGCTCGTATGAAGACCCGGAAGTTACTCCGGAGGCTACAAGCGCAGCTGAATATTTCTTCCCGTCATTAAGAAAATAAATACAAGCTTAGATTTAAAAAAATATCTTTAGAAGGTGAATAAAAAATTGAAATGGATTACGCGCAAAAAAATTTTTCTTAGTTTTATTTTTCTTTTGGTATTTTCTTCGGGGGCATACGCCGCCGCGGTAGCAGCTCCGGCTGTAATGGCCGCTCCAGCAGCGCCAGCTGTAACAGCACCTGCGGCCCCGGCAGCTCCTTCAGCTACAGGAGGTACAGTAGCTCCGCAGGCAACCGGAAATATTTTAACAGGCCAACAGGGAATAATAATTGACGGCTCCGCTGGAGCAAACGAAGCCGGGCCGGATTCTTCTGCCCCTACGTTAGAGAGTGGGCAAAATTCTAATACAGCTGACACGGCTGACGCGCCAGCGACTCAACTTTCTGAAGGACAGGTTAATGAATACTTTGAGAATATCATTACATCGCGAATTGACGGCGGAGGCATAGGAGCTTTGTTCCGCGGTTTGCCTCGCTACGGCATGTCATTTTTTCAAAGATCGCCTTCGACTTATGCGCCTATGGATTCGGTTCCGGTTGCTCAGGATTATAGAATTTCGGTCGGCGATGAAATGACTTTGAACATCTGGGGCATTCCCGAAGAAGGAGTGTACAGCTTTAAAATCAACCGTGACGGAATGGCCTCGCTCCCAAGGATCGGAGCAGTAAGATTAGCCGGATATACTTTTTCTGATGCTGAAAGAATTTTGCGTGAACGCCTTAATAAATATTACGTTGGCTTCAGCATGGAGCTTTCAATGGGAAAATTAAGTTCTATTCTCGTATACGTGACGGGCAACGCAAGAAGGCCGGGAGCTTATACGATTTCTTCTTTCTCGACTCTCGTTAATGCTTTGCTTGCTTCGGGCGGGCCGTCAATGACGGGTTCGCTTAGAAATATTCAGCTCAAACGCGGCGGAAAGACTATAGCGAATTTTGATATGTACGCTATGTTAATGAAGGGCGACAAGACTCAAGACGTAAGACTTCAAGCCGGGGACGTTATTTTTATTCCTCCTGTAGGGCCGTTAATCGGAGTCGCCGGAGAAATTCAGCAGCCCGGAGTGTACGAGATCAACGGCAAAACAAAAGTAGAGGATCTTTTGTACATAGCTGGAGGACTTAATGCCAGAACTTTCAAAGGAAGAATTCAGTATTTCAGAATCGTAAATCACTCATA
>JAFSSV010000091.1 GCA_017450825.1 Synergistaceae bacterium | reverse complement strand
GGCCGGAGGGGTTGTGTTTAAAAAAAATTTTTATAAATAACCCCCTCGCCACTACGTGGCCCTCTCCCCCTTAACAGGGGGGCGCAAGGATTTTTTCAAGATACTCTATTCCCTCTACGCTCTTGCCTCCCCTGAAAGGGGAGGTGCCCTGAAAGGCCGGAGGGGTTGTGGTTAAAAAAATTTATAGCTAAAGTAAAAATATTAAGACGATCTTTTCATGTGTTAATATATTTGTGTCAAATAATTTTTTTTATTAAGGAGTGTTTTTTACATGGCGGCAATAGTAACGCTAGTGATGGAACCCCGTGAGAAAACCGGCAAAGGTGAGAACGGGCGAATCAGAAGAGCAGGTTATACTCCCTGCATTATTTACGGCCCTGAGATTAAAGAAAATATCAAAGGCAAAGTTAATACCCGCGAAATCGAAAAGATTTTGGCCGGTCACTGGGAGACAACAAGATTAAATATCAAACTCCCCGACGGAAGCGAAGAGCTTTGCATTATCCGCGAGGCACAGCGTCACCCGATAAGTGATCTTCCGCTGCACATTGACTTCTTGCACTTGGTAAGAGGCCGCAAGATTACAGTTAATATTCCTGTCGAAGTCACAGGCCGCGAAAATTCACAAGGCATTAAGGACGGCGGAGTCTTGGAGTTCACTCACGAGCTTGAAGTCGAGACCCTTCCAATGAGCATTCCGGATGTTATTACGGTCGATGTATCGGCGCTTAATATCGGCGATGCTATTCACGTTAAAGATATTCAACTTCCTGAGAACGTTGAGATTCTTTCTGATCCTGAAGAAGTCGTCGCTATCGTTGTAACGTCACGCGGAGTCGAAGACGCTGAACCCGAAGAAGAAGCTACAGCAGCAGCTGATGTCGAAGTCGTAGCCAAGGGCAAAGCCGCCAAGGAAGGCGAAGACACAGAGGAGAAGAAATAATTATGAAACTCATAGCCGGCCTCGGTAATCCCGGAACTGAATACGCTTTCACCCGGCACAACATGGGCTGGCTATGTGTCGATAATATCGTCACGAATAAAAATCTTGGCCCCGCTCAAAATAAATTTCATTCTGAATTCTGGAAGGACGGCAATATAATTTATTTAAAGCCTTTAACTTTCATGAATGCCAGCGGCTTGGCCGTGAGCGAGGCCGTGAATTTTTACAAGCTGGAGCTTGAAAATATTTTAATAGTCTATGACGATATGGCTTTGCCCTTTGGAAAGTTAAGACTAAGGGCTTCAGGGTCGGCCGGAGGTCATAACGGATTGACTTCAATTCTTGGCGCGCTTGGAAGCCTTGAAGTCCCGCGCCTTAGAATTGGCATAGGACACGCGCCCGGCTCAATGATTAATTACGTCCTTGGGCATTTCCCGCCCGAAGAACGCGAAAGACTCGATCAAATTATTGACAGCGCAGTTGAGGCCGTTGACACTTGGTTAAATAACGACGTTCAACACGCAATGACTATTATTAATACAGTAAGGAATCAAGAGGAGTGTTAATAGCGCTCCTCTTTTTTTAGATTTTTTTAATTTAAAAGGAGGCGCAGCAACAATGCAGGAACGAAGAAAATCTACAAACGTTTTACTCGACACAGCTCTACAGGAATTCTACGGTGCAGCAGATGAAATGGGACTCGACGAGAAATTAATAGCGGTCTTGAGTCACTCTGAACGAAGAATACAGGTTTCTATACCTGTTGAAATGGACGACGGAAGCGTAAATGTCTTTGAAGGCTACCGCGTACAACACTCTACGGCCTTAGGCCCTTCAAAAGGCGGAATCCGTTATGACGTTGAAGTCGATATGGACGAGTGCGAAGCCTTGGCGATTTTGATGACCTGGAAATGTTCGCTGGCCGGGATCCCTTACGGCGGAGGCAAGGGCGGAATAGCCTGCGATCCCTCCGTCATGAGCAAGAAAGAGAAAGAACGAATGTCCCGGACTTACGGAGCAAGAATTTCCCCTATTGTCGGCAAGTGGAGCGACATTCCAGCCCCCGATATGAATACAGGCGGTCAGGAAATGGTCTGGATAATGGACACGATTTCAAAAATGCGCGGCGAACTTGAACCGGCACTCTTGACCGGCAAGCCCGTTTCTTACTGGGGAAGCCGCGGCCGTCACGAAGCAACCGGACGAGGCGTAGCTACCTGCGGACTCGAACTCATGAAAGAATTAGGCAAGCGCCCCGATAAAATTACAGCTATCGTTCAGGGCTTCGGCAATGTCGGAAGTTATACGGCCAAGACGCTCAACGATGCCGGAGTAAAAATCGTAGGTATCAGTGACGTAACCGGCGGTTATTATTCGCCAGACGGCATTGACATTCGCAAGGCCTTTGAGTGTGTTCACTCCAACCCTAAGAGAATTTTAACGGGCTTTGAAAAAGTCGGGAACTGCGAAAAGATTGATGACGTTCTTTTCATTGACGCGGATTTCTTGTTCCCCTGCGCTCGTGACGGAGTCATAAACCGCAAGACAGCTCCGAACATCAAGGCAAGTTACATAGTCGAAGGCGCTAACGGCCCAATTACTCCCGAAGGCGATAACATTCTTGCCTCAAACGGAGTAATGATCGTCCCGGATTTCCTGGCGAACTCCGGCGGAGTCATTGGCTCATATTTTGAATGGGCGCAGAACTTACAGGGAGTCTTCTGGACGGAAGAAGAATACAACAACAAACTCGTTCATATAATGAAAGGCAATTTCCGCCGGGTTTGGGACTACGCCGAAGCCCGACACGTTACTATGAGGCGTGCCGCAAGCATGGCCGCTATCGAACGAGTCGCCGAAGTCGTCGCAATGCGCGGAACGTTCTTATAGCAAGCACAGTTTATTTTCTATAAAATCCCTGTGTTTAAAAGCAACTCCCTCCGGCCTTTGGCCACCTCCCCTTTATCTTTTAACCACAACACCTCCGGCCTCCCTTCGGAGCCTTCGGCGTGCTTCGCGACCAGCCACCTTCCCTTTCAGGGGAGGCAAGGTGTGGAGGAAATAGAAGATGTCGAAGAAATCTCTCGTCCCCCCT
>JAFSSV010000090.1 GCA_017450825.1 Synergistaceae bacterium | reverse complement strand
TCCGCCTTCCTTTCAGTCAGGCACCTCCCCTTACACAGGGAAGGCAAGGTGTAAAGGGCATAGAATATGTTGAAAAAATCCTTGCGCCCCGCCGTCCCTGTAAGGGAAGGGGGACCGCTTGCGGTGGAAGGGGTGGGGGAGAGGGCCACGAAGTGGCGAGGGGGGTATTTCAACAAGAGGGCAAGCTTGCTGGCGAGGGGGTTATCTCAAAAAAAATTTTTTGTGATAATATCTCTAAAATCTAAAAAATTTTTCAGGAGGTAATATTTTTAAATGGAAGGCAAAGATTATAAAGATACTCTAAATTTGCCCGTAACAAATTTTCCAATGCGAGCTAACCTCGCTAAACGTGAACCGGCTTTCCTTGAGTTCTGGGACTCACACGATATTTATCACAAAGCCCTGAATGCCCGCAAAGACTCCCCCGAACACTTTGAACTCCACGACGGCCCTCCTTATGCTAACGGAGATATCCACATCGGCACAGCCTTTAACAAAATCTTAAAAGACTTTATTATCAAAGCCAAGACTCTCACCGGACGCTATACACCTTACGTCCCGGGATGGGACACTCACGGCTTACCAATCGAGTTACGCTCCCTAAGAGACAGCGGACTTTCAAAATTAGGAACAGGAATCGATCCCGTAGAACTTCGCGCAAAATGTAAAGAAACTGCTCTGCATTATCTCAACGTTCAACGCGAAGAATTCAAACGCCTAGGCGGTCTCGCTGAATGGGATCACCCTTATATGACTCTTGACCCGGCCTTCGAACATTTAGAACTTCACGCGTTCGCCGACATGGTTAATAAAGATTTAATCTACAGGGGACTCAAGCCCGTCTACTGGTGCACAGACTGTCAAACAGCTCTGGCCGCCGGCGAGATTGAATACTGGGACGAGAAATCACCCTCTGTCTATGTAGCTTACCCAATCCCCGAAGCCTCTAAAAAATTTCCGGAACTTCAAGGCAAAGAAACTTTTATAGTTATCTGGACTACAACTCCCTGGACTCTTCCGTCAAGTGCCGCCGTCGCTGTCCACCCCGGATACGATTACGGATTTTACGAAGTCAACGGTAAAGTTTATATTTTCGCTGAAGGCTTAAAGGACTCCGTAGCAAAAAATACCGGCCTCCCTATCGGCGAAGCTTTCAAGACAGTAAAGGGAGCCGAGCTTGAAAATTTAAAGCCCCTTCATCCGTTCTATGAACATGAATTATTAGTCGTCCTTGCCGATTACGTAGAACTTGAAACAGGTACAGGCTGCGTTCATACCTCACCCGGCCACGGTGTCGAAGACTATGAAACAGGCGTGAGATACGGCCTAAAAGTTTACAGCTCTGTCGACCACGCCGGACATTTTGAAAAAGAAATGAATATCGTCGGCGGAATGTCACTTGACGAAGGCGGCAAGAAAGCTATCGAACTTATTAAAGAAAAAGGCCGCTTGCTTGGCCTCGGCGAAATTTCTCACAGCTACCCGCACTGCTGGCGCTGCAAGAAGCCCGTAATCTTCAGAGCAACTGACCAATGGTTTATCAACGTCGCAAAGTTCAAAGACGAAGCATTAAGAATCATTGACAACGAGATCAAATGGATTCCCGAATGGGGACACGATAGAATTTTTAACATGGTCTCAAGCCGTTCAGACTGGTGCATAAGCCGTCAAAGAACTTGGGGCGTTCCTGTTCCTGCTATTCGCTGCAAAGACTGCGGCAAATTTACTCTTACCCCCGAAAGAATAAGACTCTTGGCCGAAAAAGTTAAAGACTCTCCGGACGGCTCGTCTATATGGTGGCGGGAGTCCCTTGAAAATCTCTTCGGGGACTTGGCCAAGTGTGACCACTGCGGCTCTCACAACGTTGAGAAGGACAGCAATATTTTAGACGTTTGGTTTGACTCGGGCGTGAGTCATCTTTCAGTCTTGAATGACCGCTTCGGGCTGAAATGGCCTTGCGATATGTATCTCGAAGGAAGCGATCAGCACCGCGGGTGGTTCCAGTCTTCGTTATTAACTGCTGTAGCTATTAAGGGCCAAGCTCCCTATAAACAAGTCTTGACTCACGGCTTCACTCTTGACGGAGAAGGCCGCAAGATGTCCAAGTCGCTCGGAAATACCCTAGCGCCTAAAGAAGTTATTGACGAGTTCGGCGCGGATATTTTGAGGCTCTGGGTAGCTTCGACTGATTACCGCAACGACGTTAAGATCTCCAAAAATATTTTGAAGGGACTTTCAGAAACTTACAGGCGCATTCGCAACACCGCAAGATTTTTGTTAGGCAACCTTCACGACTTCAAGCCGGGCGAAAATTCCGTGAGTTATGAAAATCTTTTGTCCATGGACAAGTGGATCCTTGACCGTCTGCACAGGATTATTTCAAGAGTCTATGATGCCCTTGAAGAATATGAATTCCATGTGCCGGTGTCTTTGATTCATTCGTTCTGTGTGAATGAGCTTAGTTCGTTCTATCTTGACATAAGTAAAGATAGACTTTACGTAGAGAAGAAAGACTCTTTGACCCGCCGCAGCGCTCAAACTGCTATGTGGGAAATTTTGTCTTGCTTAACAAGAATGCTTGCTCCCCTCTTGAGCTTTACGGCTGAAGAGATCTGGCAAGAAATGCGGACAATGGACTCGACTCTCCCTGAAAGCGTATTTTTATCGGACTTCCCGAAGCAAGATCCTTCACGCCTTGACGAGAATTTAAATAACTTATGGGGCGAAGCTGAAGTCTTGAAAGGCGCAGTAAGCCGTATGCTTGAAACAATGCGCGCCGATAAAACTATCGGAACTTCTCTTGAAGCAAGCGTACAGGTTAAGAAAAATAAAGCGCTTGAAAAATTGGCGGCCTCCTTTACGCTTGAAGAGCTTGCAGATATTGTTATCGTGTCAAAATTTGAATGGGTTGACGAGTTGACCCTGCCGCGAGTCTTTAATGACTCTGATACGGGCTTTGAGATTGCCGGCGGTTTTGTGACCGGGAGCAAGTGTCCCCGCTGCTGGAAGTATGACGAACACCCCAACGAAGAAGGACTCTGTCACCGCTGCGCTAAAGTCTTGAGCGAAAGATAAAAATTTTTTTAAGCTAACCCCCTTCGGCCGATCGCCTCACCCTAAGAAGGTTAGGGCTTCCTGTGATACAAAGCCTCCCCTTGGGGAGGTGGTGAACGAAGTGAACCGGAGGGGGTTGGTTTTAGGAAACCCAACGCCGCTTAACTGGTATTTGTGGGAAGGGAATCCCCCCGCCGCAAGCGGCCCTCCCCCCTTAAAAGGGGGGCTTTAGGGTATTGCTAATAAAGCCTCCCCTTGGGCTGGAGAAAAAAAGTGCCTGCGTAAAGGGGAGGCTTTTTTATTTTAATTTCCCCTGTGATATAATATGCCGCGTTGAAATTCATTGGGGTGTCGTCCAATGGCAGGACGTCGGACTTTGGATCCGGTAATAATGGTTCGAATCCATTCACCCCAGCCACACAATTTTTTTTTCCCTCATGAGGTGATTAAAGTTATGAATAAACTTTGCGTTCTCGTCATGGCCGCCGGCAAGGGCACGCGCATGAAGAGCGCTGCACCTAAAGTTTTACAGCCTGTCTTAGATCATTCCATTATTGATTATGTTATAAATAATATTTTGTCTTGCGGAGTAAGTCCTTCTGATATTGCTGTCCTTGTTGGCTCCGGAGGCGATCAGGTTCAAGCTCACTTACAAAAAAATTTTCCCGGCGATTTAAATATCTTATGGCAGCACGAACAGAAAGGCACCGGCCACGCTGTCAAAACTGCTCAAGATTTCTGGAGCAGCTACGAAAATCTAATCGTCTTGAACGGCGACGTTCCTTTAATGACTCAAGAAAGCCTTGAAAAATTAATCGAGTCCGTTCAAACAAGCGATAACGATTGCACGGTCATAAGCTTTGTAACTGAAAATCCCGGCGCTTACGGGCGAATTCTGCGCGAAAAAGATTCAGTAAGTATTATCGAATTCAAAGACGCTTCAGAAGAAATCAGAAAGATTCAAGAGGTCAACGCGGGCTGCTATGCCTTCCGGGTCAAGCCGCTCGAAAAAATTATTGACTTAATCCAGAATAACAACGTCCAGAAAGAATATTATTTAACAGACGCTCTCTCTATCATGAACAATCACGGCATGAAGACGGGAGCTTTTATTTTGCCCGAAGAAGAAATGCAAGGGATCAACACTCAAGCCGAACTGGCCGCGGCCGGGCGCGTAATGCGTAAAAGAATTATTAACCACTGGCTCGGCGAAGGCGTTAGAATGTTAGACCCTGAAAGCGTTTATATCAGTCCTGATTCAGAACTTGCTCCCGACGTTGTGATAATGCCGGGCGTTCAAATATGGGGCAAGAGCAAAATAAGACAAGGCGCGTACATTGGGAGCGGTTCGATTTTAAAGAATGCCTCAATCGGTGAGAACGTTCAGATAATTGCTTATGCCGTTATTGAGGACAGCGAGCTTAAAAATAATTCCAAGGCCGGGCCGTTCTGTTATATCCGTGATAATTCCTGCCTTGAAGAAAAAGCCTTCGCAGGAAAATTCGTTGAGCTTAAAAATTCTCACATAGGCGAAAATTCAAAAGTCCCTCACTTGTCATATATGGGAGATGCTACGCTAGGCCATGATGTAAATATCGGGGCCGGGAGCATAACCTGCAACTATGACGGCAAAAATAAAAATAAAACTTTCATTGGCGATAATTGCTTTGTAGGTTCGGACACGATGTTCGTAGCTCCGGCAAAGCTTGAAGACGGTGCAGCAACCGCGGCCGGGTCTGTTATAACTCAAACTGTCCCGGAAAATTCTTTAGCCGTAGCGCGGGCACGTCAAACGAATATACAGGGCTGGTCTTTATTGCATAATCAACTCATTAAGAATTCTAAGAATTCTTAAATTCTCTTAACACGAAAGGAGAAAAAATTTTGTCCAGAGGAAACGGCATTAAGATTTTTTCGGGAACTGCACATCCCCAATTTGCTGAACGAATAAGCAAAGAACTCGGGGTTCCCCTGTCAAGCATGAAGCACTTCAGATTCTCTGACGGTGAGATCGGTCTTTCTATTAATGAAACAGTAAGAGGCGCGGACGTTTATTTGATTCAGCCGACCTGTACTCCGGCTAATGAAAATTTATTCCAGCTCTTGATAATGGCCGACGCTGTGAAAAGGGCTTCAGCTCATTACGTCAACGCGGTGATTCCTTACTTCGGCTACGCAAGGCAAGACCGAAAAGCTAAACCCCGTGAGCCAATCACGGCCAAGCTTGTCGCGAATATGCTTGCGCATGGCGGAATCGACAGAGTAATAACGGCGGATTTACACTCCGGACAAATTCAGGGCTTCTTTGATATTCCTGTCGATCATTTAACCGGAATGAATTTATTAGCCGATTACTTTAAAGATTTTTTAGCTGATGAATTAAAAGCTCGTGATGTTGTTGTCGTGTCGCCTGATGTTGGAGGCGTTGCGAGGGCAAGAAAGTTTGCCGTCAAGCTTGATACTGATATAGCTATCGTTGACAAGCGGCGCTCTTATGACGTTGCCAACGTGTCCGAGGTCATGGACATAGTAGGAAATATTAAAGGCCGTACAGCAATCTTAGTTGATGATATTATCGACACGGCCGGGACGATCTGTCATGCTGCTCATGGTTTAGTGGAACGCGGCTGTAAAAGAGTCTTTGCCTGTGCGACTCACGCGATACTTTCAGGGCCGGCGATGGACAGGATTAATAATTCTGAAATTCAGCGGCTGATCTTCGCGGATACTGTACCAATTCCAGAGGAGAAAGCTTCGGAAAAAATTTTACAGCTTTCTATCGCGCCGTCCTTCGCCGAAGCTATCCGGCGAGTCCACGAAGAAGAATCAATCAGTGAAATGTTCGACTAGAATAAAAAAAAGCCTCCCTTTTCAACAGGGAGGTTTTTTATATAAACCCCTAGCCAGCAAGCTGGCTTTTTTGAAAGCAACCCCCACCACCGCAAGCGGTTCCCCTCCCCCGTGGGAGGCTAGAATTCCTGCTACACAAAGCCTCCCCTTGGGGAGGTGGTCGACCGAAAGGAGGCCGGAGGGGGTTTCATTAACTTTTTAAGCCTTCGCAGGTTCAGGAGAAGTACGCGTCTTGAAAAGTTCCTTGCAGCAGTTCGACACAACTAAAATAGCAAGCGTCATTAACGCAATCGCGATTATTAACTGCAGGCCGTCAACCATTAAAATAAAATTGCCCGCTGAAATTTTTACGAATATGTTATACACGCTGATAACAAGAGCAGACATTGTTACGATAAACATAAAAGTCATAGGCACGTAAAGCATAAAGCCCTTGCGCCCCGTGACTCTTAAAAAGACCGCCAGCGCCGTCAAGACTAACGCCGACAAAAGCTGATTAGCTGCTCCGAACAAC
>JAFSSV010000012.1 GCA_017450825.1 Synergistaceae bacterium | reverse complement strand
CCTCTTGGGCCGTTTTTAGGAATACCCCCCACCACCGCAAAGCCTCCCCTTGGGAAGGTGCCCCGAAGGGCCGGAGGGGGTTGTAGTTAGGAATCCCCCCGCCGCAAGCGGCCCTCCCCCCTTAAAAGGGGGGCTTATGGTAGTGCTAATCAAGCCTCCCCTTGGGGAGGTGGCCCAAAGGGCCGGAGGGGGTTGTAGTTAGAAAAAATTTTTTTATTGCATATACGGGAAATAAATTCTAAGGTGAGTAATATTTTTTAACGCGTTATGATAAAGTCCGGTGTATTCTGGAAGTCGTTGCCAGTCGCCGCCGTCCAGCCTGCATAAGACTAACGGCCGCCGCCCGTATTGATTAAAGAGGCCGGGCAATTTGTCTTCCAACTGCGGGCCGGGAAGAAAAGAATTCTTGAAAATTGGTTCGCGCCCTTCAAGGTCTTCGTGAAAGGGCAACGGGGAAATTATCAGCCATTGAGTTAAAGCCCAGGCGTTTATCATTTCTTTTGAAGTCAAGGCGTGTTTCAGCGGCATTATCTGAAAGCCTCCTATTTTGCCGCGCCGTGACGTGGAAATATCTATAACGCCGGAATGCGAAGCTCTAATGCGCCCGACGTTTTGAAATTTTGTGCCTTCAAATCTTCCAACGCCTCCGAGTTTATGGACAACCCGCGCAACAACCTTCGGGCCGTCTTGCCCGTAAGCTGTGACTCTTCCGCCCGGTCTGTTCTCGATTTCAAGCATAAAAAATTTCTGCTGGCTTGAGTCCGGCAAAGGCGTTCGGATTATTAAGACATCATTTTCTTCGGGGGGCTTTGTGAATTTTTCTTCTTTGCCTTTGTGTTCAAGCGTGACCTTTGAGCCTGTGAGCGGCGCAAACCCTCCGAAGACTCCAGACCCCGCAGGCATATCCAGAATAAAAGAAGCCGAACTCTTCGCGGCCGGAGCTATAGTTTCAGAAGGAATTATGCTGATTATGCGCCCGTGATTTTTTTCAACGTTTAATAAAATATGAATTGCATTCACCGCCGAAGCACAGACAGTTGAAGGCGAAGCCCATTTGCTGGCGGTGTAGCCCGGCCATCTTGAAGCCGAAGGGAATGAAAGAACTTTGCCGAGAATAAAAATTTCTCCGTTGGGCATTACGGCTTTGACTTGTGAATTTTTTTTGCAGGGGAGTCTAAGCTCAATAAAATTTTCAGCTCTTGCTCCTTCAGAAAAAAATATCAACGAGAAAATTATCAGCGCAAAAAATTTTTTAAGGTATCGGAGCGAGCCATACGGCCCAAACGTTACAGAGTGCATGATAAATTATTGAAGGAAGGACAGAGCCTCCGCGGTGTCTTAGAATTCCCATGACTATTCCCGGGAAGAACGTTGCGACTCTCAGCCAGCCCGTCAAGACTATTAAATGACTCAAAGCGAAAAGAAGGCTTGCTAAAAAAATTCCTATATAGACTCCAAATTTTTTTACGGTTAGAGTTTGAAGCCAACCCCGGAAAAAAGTTTCTTCGATAAAGGCCGCGGCAATCCCTCCGCCTAAGCTGTCAATAGCCCGCCAGAATGAAGGGTGCTTCAGTCCCCGGCCTCCCCATTCTACAGGCCAGTGAAAAGTTATGAAGGTCAAGGGAATTAATGTAACGGCAAGCGCGATTATTACATCTTTTTTTGATTGTTTTGTTAAGAACCATTTAAGCCCGTAGATTTTTTCGTCTTCGTGCCTTCGTCTGCACCATTCATAAGGAAAATAGAGCATGAAGGCCGCAACGGCCAAGCCGATTAACAGGCTAGAGAACTTTGATAGCATCGCTGATAAACTGTGAGGCGTTGTTTATGTACGCGGCAATGTGAAAGCGGTTAACATAGAGAGCGCTGGAAATTTTCCAAAGAAGAACTATAACCGGAACGGCTACGATAATAGCGCCTGTTTTATATAAAAATTTTGCCGGCCATCGTCCCCATCGTTCAAAGAGTTCTCCGATAAGCCAGCCGGCAACCATAAAGGCAAATCCCAAAATCCATATTGACAACCCCAGTACTAACTGAGTGTTCACAACGCGCAAAAAAATCAGCTCCTAATGTATAATGTTATAATGAAAAGCTGGAATTCAACAAATATTGTAGTTTTATATTATAGCATTGAAGTTATAAGCAGGAGGATTTTTTTAATGACGAAAAGAATTTCATTAGCTTTAATTTTTGTAGCGTTGTTTGCTTCGCTTGCGTTTGGCGCGGAGTCAGCAGACAAGGTTGTCGCCCGTGTAGCCAGTCAGGATATTACGGAAGCCGAAGTCTTGGAAACTATTAAGCCTTTTGGCCCGCAGGCCGCTATGCTTTATCGTTCCGACGAGGGCCGTAAAATGATTATTGACGAAGTTATCTCAATAAGATTATTTGCTCTTGACGCTGAAGACTCAAAGCTTGATCAGACACCGGAATTTCAGGCAAACTTGGCCGCTATCCGCCGAACAATGTTAGCACAGGCGGCCGTACGTGAAGCCACGAAAAATTTAGTTGTCAGTGACGATGACGTTAAGAAGTTTTATGACGATAACCCGAAGGTTTTTACACAGCCCGAAAGAGTCCATGCCCGTCATATTCTTGTAAGCGGTGACGCTGACTTGGCAAAAGTTCAGGAAGAGTTGAAGGCTGGAAAATCTTTTGACGTTGTAGCCAAAGAGTTTTCAACCGATCCCGGCAGCGCGGCCAACGGCGGCGACTTGGGAGAATTTCCGCGTGGCGTAATGGTGCCGGAATTTGAGAAGGCGGCCTTTGCATTAAAAAATCCCGGCGATATTTCCGAGCCTGTAAAATCGAAATTCGGCTGGCATATTATTAAACTTGAAGAACATATTCCGGAGTCGCCTATGCCTTTTGAGCAGGTCAAGGAACAAGTTTTGCAGGAGCTTAAAGCTCAAAAGACTCAAGAGCTTTTAGACGCAAGGACAACAGAACTTGAAAAGAAGTACACAGTCGAAAGGTTTTAAAGAAAAATTTTTCCCCTCGCTGATTTAGTGAGGGGAATTTTTTTTGAAAGGCAATCCTTTTGACCTTGCGCCCCCCTTTTAAGGGGGGAGGGCCGCTTGCGGCGGGGGGATTCCTTACTACAACCCCCTCCGGCCCTTTGGGCCACCTCCCCAAGGGGAGGCTTTGCGGTGGTGGGGGTCTTTAAAGAGGGCCAGCTTGCGGCGAAGGGGTTACATGGAAATTATTTTTTTAATGCTTCGCGGAGAGTCCGGCGGTTGGCTTCCTGTTCTCTGTTGCGCTTCCATGCGTGAAGGACTAAGGCCAGCGCTATTACTCCGTAAGATACAAAGACCCGGAAATATTCTCCGATTTGAGCTTCGCCGATTAAATTTTTCCCGGCCATTGGCGCTACGATAAACATTAAGTGGAATAAAATTACTCCTACAAATACATTGGCTATACTTGCATGTGATACGCTTGCACCGCCGATTAGAAGGGCCGCGATTGAGAACATGCCGGCTTGATCGTGACTGTTGTAAGTGTTAAGCGTCCCCATGTTCTGCAAGTAAATTATTTGCCCGTAACAAGCTAAGACAGTAGAGATTACAATCGCGATAATTCTTGTACGGTTGACAGCTATTCCCGCGCTGTCCGCAACGCTTTGACTTTGAGCTACGGCCCGCATGTCCTGTCCGAGCTTAGTCTTTCTGAACCAGATTATAAAGACACAGAACAAAGCTATTACTATGAAAGTAGCAAGAGGAATTTTAATCGTGCCTTCAAAGAACGGAAGCTGAATCAAAAAGAACGAGCTGTCGGCGTTGATGTTCAAAAATTGTTGCGTGCCTTCCGTCCCGGTTATCACAGTCGGGATTAAATTATCAAGCTGGGCGCGAATGCCTGAAAGACTTACAGCGTTACGGACTCCGTAGCCCCGCGATAATAATAACGAAGGATTTGTTATGGGAATTACAGGCCCCATTAAATATAAAACTACGAGCTGATATATTCCGTTCATGAAGAAGCCGAGAATGTAAGACGTAACCATTTCACGGCCCTTGGCCCTGTTCAGAATATGCCCGCAGAAAATTCCGAGAATTATAGCAATCGGAGTCCCTATTAAACACGCTGATAACATTCCGGGAATTCCTGCGATCTTCCAGTCGCAGATTAATAACAAGCCGATCTGTCCGGCCATAGCTCCCAAAACCATTCCGAAGTTCAAACCCATTCCGGCCATTATAGGAATCAAGAGCGACAAAATTAAAAACGCATTGCGCCCGATCCTCGTGAGCAGTTCTTGAATTAAATATCCGGTTGAAAATCCGCTCAGGGGAATCGCAAACGCCGATATTATAATAAAGACGGCCGGGACTGCATTGGCGGCCACGATGTCGAAAAATTTTCTTATCATGATTTATGCACGCACCTTTCTTGTAAGAGCGTATAAAATCATTCCGTTACTTACAATTAATCTTATTACTTCGGACATGTCCGTTTGAAATAAACTGTTAAAAACTGAAGGAGTCATAGTCAAAATTCCCTGAAATAAAAACGTCCCGACTATGACATTCAAAATCGTTGCCTTGTTGACGCTCGCTCCGCCTAACAAAATTGAAGCGACCGCGGGCAATGCCATATAGAAAGGCCCCATGTAAAGCTGAATGAACCCGAAACTCTGTTGATAGACTATTATGCCGACAGCTCCGAGTATCGTAGACATTACAACGGAGATCGTACGCATCTTATCAACGTTGACACCGGAGGCACGGGCGAATTCAGGATTAGATCCCGCCGCGGTCATTGCCGTTCCGGTCTTCGTCCTCATGAACAGCCAGACAAACAGCGCCATAGCCGCAAAGAAAATCAACATGCCCGTAGGAATTGATAAATTCACGTTGAGAGTCAGCGAGTCGCTAAGGACTATATCTTCTTTGAAATTTATAGCGAGCCAGTCATTTAAAATATGCAGCCAATATCCATCGACGCTGATTGTCGTTCTTAATCCGTGCCCGGCATATCCCCATATCATTGTGGGGTGCTTATAAGGCAATAAAAGCCAGGCTATACACATAAACGAAACAGACGAGAAGCCGACGTATGTAGCAATCATCATTTCATCGCCTTTGACTCTGTTCAATAATTTTCCGTAAAGCCAGCCCAAGACAGCCGCAAAGGGTATCGCAATTATTATCGCGCTTGCAAAGCCTATAGCTTCACGGTGGAGAGTCAAAAATTCTTCGGTAAGCCATGAAATTTTATATTGCGTTGCGCATTGTAAGAGAAGTTCCAAGATTTTCTCGTTGAATTCGATTGAAAGAGTCGCGCCCAGAAGGCCGGCAATTATTCCAAGAGGAAGGCCGAAATTTAATCCGCAGCCCGCCTGTATCATTGGTATCATAGCCAGAACTAATACGCTGTTCATTCCGAAGCGAACGATCGTATTATTCAGCGACGTAAAGAAATTCACTCCGACAAACGGAGCTGTAATAAATAAAGCAAGCAGGAACAAGCCGATTATAATTCTTGGCCAGCCTGCCTTGGCTATAAAATTTTTTATCATGCTGAACTTTTACGCCTCCTCGTTTTCGTTTTCTTGTTGTCTCATTTGTCCCATCATCAGCAATCCGAAATCTTCAGCAGGTGCAGAAGCAGGAAGTACGCCGGCTATCTTTCCGCCGCCTACGATTGCTACACGGTTACAAATTGATCTAAGCTCTTCGAGTTCGGAGCTTGTTATTATGATTGTAGTGTTATGTTCTTTGTTATATTGCCTTAGAGTATCAAGCACAAGATTTTTAGCGCCTATGTCTATTCCTCTTGTGGGTTCGCAGATCAATAAAATATTAGGCTCAAGAGCGAACGCGCGGGCCAAGCAGACTTTTTGCTGATTGCCTCCGGAAAGTTCGCCGGCCTTTTGGCTTGGCCCGGTGCATTTAATGTCAAGCGCCTTGATATATTTTCTTGCTTCGCTTGCCATAGCGATTTCGTTTCTTATCTGGAAAATATGAGGAATGCCGAGCAAGAATTTTCCCTGCATCTGCATAGCCGTAAAAGTTATGTTCCAGTCAAGCGGCTCATCGAGAAGCAAGCCGACTCCGCGCCGGTCTTCAGATACAAAGGCCATTTCGCGGTTCAAAGCATTACGGGGTTTGTTAAGATGTAATTTTTTTCCGAAGACTCTTACTTTGCCTCCGGCCGGATAGAGTCCCATGATCCCGTTAGGAATTCCAAGCTTGCCTTGACCGGCCAAGCCGCCTATGCCGAAAATCTCGCCGCGCATAACTTCAAACGAAACATCTAAGACAGTTTCGCCGGGCATATCTACCCAAAGATTTTCGACTTTCAGTGCCGGCTTTTTCTTTTTTTTCTTTTTAGCGTCAGGAGAGTCAGGAGCTGAAGTGTCCGGCTCGTCTTTGTCTTCTGATTTATCAAGCTTAATCGGTTCAGCATAAAAATCTTTTTGCTCGTTGTTCCGTCCTACCATTAAGGAGGCTATACGCTTTGTCGAAAGTTCATTAGCGGGCTGATCTGTAATTAAATTTCCGTCGCGGAGAATTATTATTCTGTTGCAGAACGCTTTGATCTCTTCGAGCCTGTGAGATATAAAGACAATCGCTATTCCTTCACGGGCAAGCTTTTTCAGAGCTGTGATTAAAATTTCCGCTTCAGTTTCTGTTAGAACTGCTGTAGGTTCATCAAGAAATAATAATCGCGTGTGCTTTCTGTCGATCTCCCTTGCGATTTCTATAAATTGCTTATAGCCCACGGGCATTTCGCTGACAACCATATCTGTACTGATATGAACGCCAAGAGTATTAATAGCTTTCATTGCGCGTTGACGCATTGCCTCGCGGTCGAGCGTTGCGAGTCTCTTGCCGAAAAGATAGCGTAATAACGAGCCGTTCAAGACTTCGCGGTTCAATAAAATATTTTCAGTTGCAGTGAAGCCCGGTATTAAAGAAAATTCCTGATGCACCATTCCTATTCCGGCGGCCAGTGCCTGTTGAGGGGAAGTAAAATTCACGGGCTGTCCGTCAATATAAATACGTCCCTCGTGTCCTCCGGTTGAATTTATTACGGGCATACCGAAGAGAATATTTAACAGGGTAGATTTTCCTGCGCCGTTCTCTCCGATAAGGCCAAGAATTTCGCCGGCTTCGATTGAAAAAGAAATATCATTTAAAACTCTGTTGCCGTAAAATTCCTTGCCAATATGCTCAAGCCTGAGCAAAGAAGTATTGATAACATTCTCTGACAAATTAAAATCACCTCTTAATATAAAAGAAAAAGCCCCCCTTTGAAGGGAGGCTTGGAGATTATGCCCCCAGCGTAATTAATTTGAAGGGGTCATGCGGATCTTGAAATATTTTTCCGGGATCTCAACATCGGAAAGTCCGAGATAGCCGCTCCCAAAAATATAAGTGTCCTGTCTAAGGAGAATATACTTTGTATTTTTCACGCCTGAAAGAGCGTCAGCAAAGTAGTCCGCTCCCCATTCAGCGCCCGGGCAGAACTCGTCAAAAGTTTTGCGAAGGTCTTTCAAGGCTTCGACAGTACCTAACTTGGAAGACACTGTGCCTTCTACATAGCGCTTGCCGTATTCAGCAAGAGCAGCCGTCGTTGTGTAGCCCCATGAATAAGCCCATGTGCCCATACGTTTACCGCCGCCGGCTTTGACTACAGCTTCTTCAACTTTTTTAAGAATTGCCGGCCAGTCGCCCTGCTCTTTTGAAAGGTCAATTCCAAGAGCGCCGGGATAACCCATCAGCGGTGACGGGAGGTCTGCTTCAACGAACAAGCCGCCGTACTTTGCAATTTGTTTTAACAGCGGTTCAGTTTCGCCGTCGTTTGTGCAGAAGAACGCCGCGTCTTTGCCGTATTTTTCAATCCAAGCCGGAGTATTCTCAAGGATATACTGCTGAGCGCCGGCCATTCCGACATCGCTCGTAGGATCCGGAGCGGTTTCGAAAACGAATTTAAGGCCGAGATCTTTGCAGGCTTCTTCCATTATTGAGCGGCGAAGTCCAAGGGTTTCAAGGCTCATGTGACGCGGGAAGGAAATATGAACAAAAGTTTTCGCGCCCATTTTCTTCGCGCCCAAAGGAATCGTATAGCCTCGTCCTATGTAGTCAGCGTGAACAGAAATGTCAGCGGCTTCGGAGATAACGCCGGGGTCTTCGTGAGGTTCGCCCGCTAATAAAATAATATCGCTTCTCTTCTCACGGACTCTTCTGAAGGCTTCGGCTGTGCCGGGGACGGCCTGATTGACTACGATAACTTTCATTTTCGGGTCATCAGCCAAGCCAAGAATCTGGCTTATTGTTGTCTCTTGTTCGGACGGGAAATTATCCGGATAAGTTACGTGAGTAATCATACCGCCGCTTGCTGAGTTGCCGTATTTTTGAATCATCAGCTCGGCCCCGCGGAGGTCGTCTTCACTTTGAGATACTGTTCCTGTCACTATTCCAATATGGAAGGAAGGCGCTTTTGATTCTTTTTTCTTTGCGGCCTCGGCGATAGCTTCTTTGACGCCCTGTTTGACTCCGTCTTTCACGGCTTCCTTGACGCTTTCTTTTACAGCATCGGTCATTGAGCTTTTAAGCTCGTCCATGCCGGGCAGTCCTGCCATTGCAGAAGAGCAAGCCAACGCGCAGAAGAGTACGGCTAATAGTAAAGTCCTGAACTTCAAAATAAAAAATCCTCCTTTGAGTTAAAAATTTTTTTGAATGAAATTATTATACAGTATTGTTCTTTTGCTCTTCGCTTATAGTAAAAGTACCTTAAAAGTAATAAACTCTTCTGGCTCTAGCCTTCGGCGTGCTGCGCACCATTCCACCTCCCATTTATTTTTAATTCAACCCCTCCGCCTTCACTTCGTTCAGGCACCTCCCCTTTTCTTTTAACTACAACCCCTCCGGCCCTTTGGGCCACCTCCCCTTTCAGGGGAGGCAAGAGTGTAAAGGTAATAAAGTATCTTGAAAAAATCCTTGCGCCCCCTGTAAAGGGGGAGAGGGCCAGCTTGCTGGCGAGGGGGTTATTTTCAAGTGCTTTTACTATAGCAAACAGCTTGCTTAAAAAATGTATAATTATCCGCATGGAAATTTTAGACGGACGACTCAAATTTTTTTTATATTTAATGACGCTTACGGTTTTAATTTTAATCGGAGGACTTTATTTCTGTCAGATCTATCAAGGCGATAAATATATCCGGCTCGCTCATAATAATAGACTTAGAATGATAAGATCTTCTGCACCGCGCGGAGAAATTTTTGACCGCAACGGAGTCCCTTTAGCCGTAAACGATACGACCTTTTGTATAATGGGCTATCCTCTTGACCTGAACACCACAGCAAAACTTGAACGCTTGAGCAAAATTTTAAAACGTCACGGAATCCCTATGACCGTAGCGGATTTAGAAAAGACTATCAAGCAGCAGCGCCTCGCCCCTTATCGCGTAATGAGAATCGTTCCGAACTTGACCATGACTCAAATGGCTGAGATCGTAGCAGATTATGAATTCCCTCGTGAGCTTTTTCCCTTGAACGTCTGGCGCAGGACTTACCCGGCCGGCAACGTAGCAGCGAATATTCTTGGCTATGTCGGAGAAATTTCAGAGCGCGAACTCGAGTCACGCTCCGAAGAAGGCTACATTGGAGGAGATTTAATCGGCAAGTCCGGAATAGAAAGATCCTACGAAAATATTTTACGCGGTTCGCCCGGCCAGCAGTCACTTGAAGTTGACGCTCGCGGCCGTAAAGTCCGGATAATTGACGAAAGCCCTGCCGTAAAAGGCGAAGACCTGCATTTAACTTTAGACATGGGGGCGCAGAAATTAGCCGTTGAATTATTAAAAGATTACAAGGGCGCTTTGCTTGCCCTTGACATTAAGACCGGAGCAGTTTTAGCTATCGCTTCGAGTCCTGTCTATGATAACAATCCTTTGACTTGGGGAGTCTCCGGCCGTGAATGGAAAGAAATTATAACTAATCCCGACCGCCCAATGTTAGACCGGGCAATCGCCGGAGTCTATCCGCCCGCAAGTACGTTCAAGGCCTTTATGTCTATCGCCGCGCTTGAAGAAAACATGATTAACTCTTCGACAATGTTTGCGTGCCGTGGAGGCTTGAGGCTTGGTTCTCATACTTTTAAATGCTGGAAGCATTCCGGACACGGGAGCTTGAATGTAGTAGGAGCGTTGCAGCATTCTTGCGACGTTTTTTATTATCAGGTCGGACTTCGTTCGGGCATTGAGCGATTAATAAAATGGGGAAGAAAATTTCGCCTAGGTGAACCGACCGGCATTGACCTTCCCGGGGAAGCCGGAGGAAATATCGCCGGGCCGGATTGGAAATACCGCCGATTTAAAACTAACTGGGTAAACGGCGACACGGTGAATTATTCAATCGGTCAAGGCTATGTGTTAATGACTCCGATTCAGATTGCGCGGGTCTATGCGGCGATTGCTAACGGGGGCAAGCTCGTCACGCCTCACTTGAATCAAAAAGGTTACAAGCCGCCTGAAGATATTGGACTTGATCAAAGCAAGCTTGCTATAGTTCAGAAGGGACTTGATTATGTGGTAAGCCGGGGAACAGGCTCAAGGGCCGGGCGTTTTGGAATCAAAGTTGCCGGCAAGACAGGAACGGCTCAAAATTCTCATGGAGATGATCACGCGCTTTTCGCTGGCTATGCTCCGGCGGACGATCCCAAGTATGTTGCAGTCGCTGTCGTTGAGGCCGGCAAGCATGGAAGTTCAGTAGCGGCTCCGTTGGTCGGTGAGTTATTAGCTCATTTGCTGTCGCATTAAAGAATTTAATGTATAATGCAAAAAACAAAGCAAAGGCGGAGGAGGCGAGTTTTAAAGCAAGCACAGTTTATTTTCTATAAGACCCTTCCGGTTCGCTTCGTTCACCACCTTCCCTTACATAAGGGAGGCAAGGTGTAGAAAGAATAGAGAGTGTTGAAAAAAACCTTGCGCCCCCTGTAAAGGGGGAGAGGGCCAGCTTGCTGGCGAGGGGGTTATTTATAAACAAGGGGGAGAGGGCCACGGAGTGTTCGCTATCGGGTTATAGTTTTTTAATTGTGCTTAGTATAAAAAAAAAAAATGAACATACCTAATTTAAATTTATTTAAGAAAATCAACAAGCCCGGCGCAAGAATTATTCCAGAAAAAAAAGATTACGGAATGAAATTTTTTTTGCCTGAAAATCTTACAGAGGACGAACTTTTAAAAATGCTCGTCAGACTTCCGCAGAGTGCTTATAAACTTCCAGAGGATCAGGGAATCGTTTTGGACTTTGGCAAGAGGGCTTGTTCAAAGAGATTAATTCTTCACATGATAAACAGTATTGTCTGGGTCAAGAATATAAAAATTTTCGCTTGGCTTTCAGAAAACGAAGAAAGCCTAAAACTTTTCAAGAGTGCCGGATTATCTATGGACGAAGAATTTATCTTGGAAAGTTTTAAGAAGGCAGAAGAAAAAAAATCTCAAGACTTCCCGGAGATTCAAGAGGAAATAATCAAAGCGCCTGAAACCAAAATTTCTGCTTTGAAGGTCGTATATAATTCAATGCGATCCGGCCAGCGTATTGAAACAGAAGGCGATGTAGTTGTATGGGGAAATCTTAACCACGGAGCAGAGATCATAGCCGGAGGAAGTATTATAATCGCGGGGCGTTTGCTCGGGGTGATTCATGCAGGAGGCTACGGCCGTGAAGATGTTTTTGTATGGGCAGGGTGCTTTGAGACTCCGCAGGTACGAATAGCGAACAAACTTTGTTACGCTGATCCAAAGTCTACAACTTGTTGGCGGAAGAGCGTATTAATTACGCTCGAAGACCACAAGCCTGTAATAAGAGAAAATAAATTTATAACGCATAATTAATTAAAGGGAGGATTTTTATTTTAAATGGCAGCACGTGTGATAGTAACGACTTCGGGCAAAGGCGGAGTCGGAAAAACAACTTCAACGGCGAATATCGCGGCAGCTCTTGCCCGCTTCGGGAAAAAAGTTGTAGCGGTTGATGCTGATGTCGGCCTTCGTAATCTTGACGTAATCATGGGACTTGAAAACAGAGTCGTCTATAATTTCATTGACGTAATCGAAAAGACTTGTAAATTAAATCAAGCCCTCGTGAAAGATAAACGAGTCCCCGGGCTTTATCTCCTTCCCGCCGCCCAGACTCGAACTAAAGACGCTGTAAACCCCGAACAGATGGTCGCGCTTTGCGAAGAGCTTAAACCCGAATTCGATTTTGTTTTGCTTGATTGCCCTGCGGGTATCGAAGGCGGTTTCAAAAATGCCGCGGCCGGAGCTGAAGAAGCCCTTGTCGTTACGACTCCTGAAATTCCTTCAGTAAGAGACGCGGACAGAATAATCGGTATGCTTGAGTCAATGGGCAAGTCGCCTATAAGATTAATTATTAATCGACTTCGTCCAAACATGGTACAGGACGGCGATATGTTAGCAAAAGATGATATTCTTGACGTGCTGTCGATTGACTTAATCGGAGTCGTTCCCGAAGATGAAAGCGTTATCCGGGCAACCAACAACGGTGAACCAATGACAATGAGTCTTGACTCACCTGCGGCACATGCTTATTTAAATATAGCTGAAAGAATTTTAGGTCATGATGTGCCTTTAATGGATCTTGAAAGCTATGCCTCCCGAAGTTTCATAAGCAAGATAAAAAGATTCTTCATGGGCAAACGCAAGAACAGGTCTTAAAGAAAAGCGAGGTTTTAATCTATGGATTTCTTAAAAAAACTTTTCGGCGGAGGCTCGGAACAAAGCGGCAAGAAGGCCAAGAATCGTTTACAGCTTGTACTCATGCACGACAGGACAGATATATCACCGCAGCTTCTTGATAACTTGCGCGCTGATATAATCGGCGTGCTTACAAAATACATGGAAATTGACATGAGCAAGATCGAAATCGGAATTGATCATATTGATATTGACAACGATAAACAGGTTGCGCTCGTGGCAAACGTCCCAGTAAAAAGTATAAGACGCGGAACTGTTGACGTAGATAAAATTTAAACGCATGAAATCTTTTAAAGAAGACTTGTCCAGAATCGACCGGCTTATGATTTTGTGCGCTCTTCTTTTATCTTTATGGGGAGTGTTTTGTATTTACAGTGCAGCGGCCGGAACAACAGGGCGGGGATTAGATTTCGCATTAAGACAGACAGCATGGTTAATATTCAGCATATTAGCCATGCTGTTTATTATTGCCGTAGGGCATTTTAAGATTCTTGAGGGTGCTTATCCGTTGTTTGCCTTGACGCTTTTAATTTTGCTCTTGACGGATCTTTTAGCTCCTAAAGTCAACGGCGCTCAAAGCTGGATAGGTATCGGGAGCATTCGCTTTCAACCTTCTGAATTTGCCAAGATAACTTTGATCTTAACGATGTCAAAATTTTTGAGCCGTAATCCTCCGACGAATTTAAAAACTTTCGGAACTGCATTATTTTTAATAAGCCTTCCGGTTTTGTTAGTACTTATTCAGCCTGACGCGGGAAGCGCGCTTGTATATCTTGTAATTTCTTTTGGAATGTTATTCGCCGCGGCGACTCCGTTAAAATATCTAGGGAGTCTTATAGGTCTTGGCCTGTCGGCGATACCGTTTTTGATTCTTTTTGTTCTTAAAGACTATCAGAAAAAAAGGATTTTAGTTTTTATTGACCCAATGCGCGATCCCTTAGGCGCAGGCTATAACGTCATACAGTCAAGAATAGCTGTAGGGTCTGGAGGTTTTCACGGGAAGGGCTTTATGTTAGGGACTCAAAGCAAGCTGAAATTTTTGCCTGAACCTCACACGGATTTTATTTTCAGTGTTTTCTCTGAAGAGTTTGGCTTTCTTGGCAACATGATTTTAATTTTTTTGTTTGTGATTCTTTTGTTCAGAATAATTTTAATCGGAGTAAAAAGCAAAGACCGCCGCTGTAAAATTTTGGTTGCGGGTGTAGCCTCGTGGTTATGGTTTCAGATGTTTGAGAGCATTGGAATGAGCATTGGCCTTATGCCTGTTACTGGGTTGCCTTTGCCTTTCTTGAGTTACGGGGGAAGTTCTTTGCTTGCGATTTTTATAGCGTTGGGACTTGTTGCCAGTGTCTGTGCTGCTGAAGAAAACGGCAGACAGTTCATAATGACCCAAGCGTAAAAAGTTAAAATAACCCCCTCGCCAGCAAGTTGACATCCCCTTTTTTTAGAGATAACCCCCTCGCCACTTCGTGGCCCTCTCCCCCTTAACAGGGGGCGCAAGGATTTTTTCAAGATACTTTATTACCTTTACACTCTTGCCTCCCCTGTAAGGGGAGGTGCCTGAACGAAGTGAAGGTCGGAGGGGTTGTAGTTAAAAAAGGGAGTGTGCTGAAGTGAGGCCAGAGGGGTTGTAGTTAAAAAGGTGAGATGGTGAGCGAGTAGTTCAAGAAGGGTAATTTTATCACAAAATAT